>CAZHWK010000277.1:0-2986 GCA_964536405.1 uncultured Oscillospiraceae bacterium | reverse complement strand
GCTTGGCCGGCGGCCGGCCATCGTTCCTCGCCCGCCGAAGCGGGCGAAATCCCCCACGGCCCGCAGGCCGTGTTCCCGAAACTCCGCCTGTCATGCTGCGGATTGGGCCCGCTCATCGGAACAATAAGCCATCACTCCGCCAAAAATACCGCTCCGGACTTCGTCCGTCACCTGCTTTTTGGTCTGCGTTTGTCTTAGTGTTCCGGCGTGCCTATCCTTCGCACTTCGGCCTGTCATGCTGCGGATTGGGCATGCTGTTCGGGGTGATAACCTCTCCGACTTCGCAAAAATTTGTCCTTGCCCGTTGGGCAATGCCAAATTTTCGCATTCGCTTCGAGGTCTATCTCCCCGGCACGCCTATCCTTCGCACTTCGTTAAATTCGATGCATGGCGTTAAAAATATCCTCCCGCTGGGCACGGATATCCACGCCCAGGGTTTCCCCCTCCTGCTTGAGCAGGTCGGCCAGGTCGGCGAAGGGAATTTCAGTCTGGGAGGCATCCACCAGCATAATCATGGTGAAATACTCCTGCAAAATGGTTTGGCTGATGTCCAGAACATTGACCTTGTGCTTTGAAAGGGTGTTGCAGACGGTGGCGATGATGCCTACCTGATCCTTGCCGATGACAGTGACAATTGCTCTCATGGGATTACTCTCCTTTTATTCTGTATCTGAATTTCTTAAATCGTAATAGTCAACCAGCCGCAGAATAGCTTCCTGTGCCTGGGCGGGGTTCACCCACAGGTCGGGCAGATAGCCAATCCCATCCCGGTTTTCCAGGCTTTCACAGAAGCTCAGGCCGGTGCCGAAGTAAAACTTGATCCCCGAATGGGGAAGATAAAAATATAAATTGTTTGGGACAAGGGCACAGCCGCCGGAAGGGCTGCCTACGCTTACCACGTTGTCCGTGCTGTGCAGGAACTCCACAACCGTTTCCCCCGAGGAGGCCGTCCAGCCATCCTGGAGGAGGAAAATCAGACTGTCGTTTTCCGTCCAAGCACCAGGGTCAGAATAGCTCTGCCAGGAGCCCAGCTTTTCGGCGGGATAGGAAATCTGGTGAACCCCCAGTTGGCTGACCTTTTTGGTGAAGGTTCGCTTGGGCTGGGCGGGCTGTCCGGCAAAGCCTTCAAACCAGTTCATCATATATATGTCCGAGCCGCCGGGATTGCTCCGCACATCAAAGACGAAGAGGGGAAGGTCTGCATACTCGGCCCCACAGGTGGAAAACCGTTCCAGCTGGGTGTTCCACTCCGGGGAATAGTCGTTTTTGTACATGTATTTGGACTGTAAAACAGGGATGCCCGACCAGTCGGTTTCCGAAAAAGCATAGTTCTCCCGACCGGCGGTCCGGGCCTCCCGCCAGGTGAGGGAAACCTCTTCCCCGGCCACCGTGGCGGTGGCGGGCAGGCCCTCGGGGGAGTTGGCCAGGGCCACAAAGCCATAGGCGATGCGGCCGTCCTCGGCAATGGTGGGGCGCAGCCAAGGGTCGTTGGAGCCGTCAGGTGCATCCAGATAGAGGCCGGGGACATAGTACATGGTTTGCACATGAGGGGTAATCATGGAATGGCTGCCGACGGAAAAATGACCGTCCTTTAAGACGGGGGAGAGGTGGTCAAATAAAATCTGTTCCACCATCGTGGAAATGGGGTAGCGAAGCTGGGCCGCCTCTTCCAGCACCGCATCCCGAATGGGAAGAAAGACCTCGTCCCCACCGAAGTAGTCATAGGCCCCATAGGTGCTTTTGAGCAGGAGAAAGGCGGTTTCAATATCCTGGGCCATTTCCTCCTGGGTGAGGGCGTGGGATGGGGCATGGGGGGTGGTGAGCAGGGCCAGCTCCTCCTCGGTAAAGACGTCGGTGGGGAAATCGACCGTCCAGGCAGAGAGGTCCAGGACTTCCTCGGTTTGTATGGCGGCCTTTCGATCCCCATTGACCTGGGCGGCAAAGGTATGGAAGTCCACTGTCTGGGCGGTAGGGGATGGCTCGGGCATGGACGACGGAGCAGGGGAGGGAGCTTGGCAGGCACAGAGAAGAAGCAGAGCAGGCAGCAGGAAAAGTCGTTTCATTCTGACACTCCTTTCCGGTGGGGGCGGACTTACTGGAGCTGATCCAAAGTCAGACCGAAGGCGGGGAGGAAATGCTCCATAAAATAGGCCACCTCGGGCAGGTCCAGGCTTTGAAGGGTTTCCCGCACCTGGGCTTCGGCCTGGTCAAACTCCCGGTTGCCCGCATGAAGCTCTTCCACGCATTTGATATAGGCGGCCAGCCGGTCGGCGGCCTTGACCAGGGCATGGGTTTCGGGGTCGGACTCCTCCCGGAGCAGGGGGCCGTAAATGCCCTGAAACTCCGGGGGGAGAAGGGCGGTCAGCTTGTCGGCCGACACCCGCTCCACCGTTTTGTAGGCCTCCTTGATGGCGGGGTTATAGTACTTCACCGGGGTGGGTAAATCACCGGTGAGAATTTCGGGCGCATCGTGATACAGGGCGTATACGGCACACTTACCGGGGTCGGCCTTACCTCCAAACTTTTCATTGCGGATGACGGCCAGGGCATGGGCCAACACAGCTACCATGTGGCTGTGTTCTTGAATATTTTCCGGAATGGTGCTTCGCATCAGGCCCCAGCGGGTGATGTAGCGCATACGGGAGATCAGGGCAAAAAAATTCCAGGACAAAAGCAGTCCCTCCTGTCGAATTTCCTATGCTTGGATAATACTCAATTGTAGCATATGGAACGGAGTGTGTAAACGAGGGATTTTTGCTATCCCTGTTGTCGGATAAATGGGGATGGTAAAAACTCCGTTAGTGTATCAAAGACATTGAAAAGAGCAAGTCAATATGATAGGATGTAAAAAAGTGCAGGTTGCATCAGGGGAATAATGCCATTTAAATTTTAATGTGTCTGCCGATGGGGCAGATGCACAATAAATAAAACTACGTGTTATTTATATTAGTCGAAGCCTAATATAAATTGCCATGTGTGACGTTGT
>CAZHWK010000276.1:0-3005 GCA_964536405.1 uncultured Oscillospiraceae bacterium | reverse complement strand
GCCCCCGAGCGGACCAGAGCTTCGCAGATTTCAAGGCCCTGCTCGCCGGTGTCAGGCTGGGAGATGAGCATGGAGTCAATGTCCACACCCAAAGCACGGGCGTAGGAGGGGTCCAGAGCGTGCTCGGCATCGATGAAGGCAACCTCGCCGCCCTTTTTCTGGGCCTCGGCCACAATGTGAAGGGCCAGGGTGGTCTTACCCGAGGATTCGGGTCCGTAAATTTCAATGATGCGGCCCTTGGGTACGCCGCCTATCCCCAGAGCCAGGTCCAGGGACAAAGAGCCGGTGGGAATGGCATCCACTACAACGCCCTGATTTTCACCCAACCGCATAATGGAGCCCTTGCCGTAGGCCCGTTCAATCTGGGCCATGGCGGTTTCCAGAGCCTTTTTCTTGTCAGAGGCGGGGGCAGCGGCCTCCACGGAGGATTTTTTCTTGTCAGCGGCCATAAGTATACTCTCCTTACCTTATCCGTTTACCGTGCCCTCGACCATCCGCCAGATACCGGCGGGGTCGGGGGTGGTTTTGATGTTTTCAAATTGATGCTCGGCCATAATCAGCTCCACATCGGGGGCCTGGTGGATACCAACCTCAAATAAGAGGGTGCCCCCCAGGCGCAGGGCACTGCCCCAGCGGGCCGAGATGGCCCGGTAAAAGTCCAGGCCGTCGGTTCCGCCGTCCAGGGCGGAATGGGGCTCGTAATCCCGAACCGAAAGGTCCAGTCCCGCCAAATCTCCGGTGGGAATGTAGGGGGGGTTGGACACAATCACGTCAAAATCCCACAGGGCGGGGGCGGGCGGCTCCAGTGCGTCGGCCAGCATACAGGTGACACGGGCGTTCAGGTCACAGCGGCGCACGTTGGACTTGCAAATGCGAAGGGCGGCCTCCGACAGGTCGGCCAGCACCACCCGGCAGTTGGGGGCGTGCTGGGCCACAGCCAGACCGATACAGCCCGACCCGGCGCACAGGTCCAGCACCCGGGCCCCTTCTCCGGCCGCCCGGGCCAGCTCGATGGCACGCTCGGCCAGAAGCTCGGTGTCGGGGCGGGGGATGAGGACGTCCCTGGTGATGTCCAGGGTCAGGCCGTAAAACTCCCATTCCCCGATGATGTAGGCCACCGGCTCACCGGTCATGCGCCGGGCAATCAGGTCGGCCACCCGCTGTTCCACGGCGGCCGAGGCGTACAGGCCCGAGTCACGGAAGAATTGCTCCCTGGTTTTGTCGGCGGCGTAGCAGACCAGCTCCCTGGCTTCCAATTGTGCCATATCCACCCCAGACTTTTTTAAAAAAGCCCGGGTGTCCAGATAGAGGTCGTTATAGGTTTTTGCCATGTTGGTCACCTCTTTGTTGTTGGGGTGTGGGGGGCGGAAGAAGGATGCACCTATTGTTGTAAAGCTCCCCGTAGACCTCGCCGAAGCCCAGCGAAGCGGATTTGGTGAGGAGAGGAGGCGCAAGGGAGCGGCGTGTGGAAGGCCCGGAAGGGCGTTCCACATGGAGCGGACTTTGGGACGACGATGTCACACTTCGGGTTGGGCGTGCGGCCAGTCAAATAAGCCATCGCTCCGCAAAACATGCCGTTGGGCTTTCGGGGGACGCCCAACCTGTTTTTTTGTCTGCGCTTGTCTTATTTTCCTTGCACGCCTACCCTCCACGCTTCGGTGTCACGCTGCGCTTTGGGCACGCTTTCGGGGCAATAACCTCTCCGACTTCGCAAAAATTTGCCCTTGCCCTGCGGGCAATATCAAATTTTCGCATCCGCTGCGAGGTCTATTGTCCCGGCGTGCCTAAGCTCCACGCTTTGGTGTCACGTTGTGCTTTGGGCGCATGGCCGGTCAAATAAGCCATCACTGCGCCGAAAATGCCGCCAGTGTGCGCACTGGCCTGTTTTTCGGTCTGCGTTCCGCTTATTTTCCCTATGCGCCTAAGCTCCACGCTTCTATGTTACCACTGATCAGTACCCTTTTCCTCGGGCAGGACGGCCAGGAAGGCGGCGATGCCGACTTCAATCATGCTGTCGTCGGGTTCGAAGGTGGTAAAGTTTTGCAGCCACAGGCCGGGGGCACGGATAAGGCGGCACAGGGTGTTGTCGTGCCCGCCCACATAGCGGTTGAGTTCGTAGGTCAGGGCCACAATGAGGGGGAGCATAAGCAGATGAAATCCCGTGCGGATAAAGGGATTTGTGACTTCAATGAAAGAAAAAACCAAGCTGGACAGCAGGATGGACACCACAATAATGACGAACAAAAAGCTGGTGCCGCACCGGGGATGATGGCGGGGCTGTTTCCGGACGTTTTCCACCGTGAGGGGAAGGCCGCTTTCATAACAGAAAATGGTCTTATGCTCGGCCCCATGGTACTGGAAGGTGCGGTGAATATCCTTCATTTTGGAAGATAAGAAGAGGTAAAGCAGGAAAATAATCACCCGCACAGCACCCTCCACCAGATTGCGTCCCCACATGGGGAAGCCGGGGAAAAAGTGCAGGATGCCCCCGGTGAGCAGGGTAGGCAGTACAAAAAACAGGCCGATGGAAAAGGCCATTCCGGCGATGACAGCCAGGGTGATGAAGAAGGAAAAGGCCTTCTCGCTTCCCAGCTTATTTTCCAGCCAGATTTCGAATTTAGAGGGCTCTTCAGCGGAAGTTTCTTCGTCCTCGGGGTAAAATTCTGCCGACCACATGAGGGCCTTCACCCCGTTGGCCATGGAGGAGCCAAAATTGACCACCCCACGGATAAAGGGCCAGCCCAAAATGGGATGGCGGGTTTTGACCAGCTTGCGGTCGCTGACATCCACTTCCAACTCGCCATCGGGCTTACGGCAAACCATGGCCCGCTTATCCGGACCCATCATCATGATGCCTTCGATAAGGGCCTGTCCGCCAATCATGGTTTTGTAGGCGGGGCAGGCATCTGGTTTCTTTGACATAGGGGGTTCTCCTTTGTGTGACGCCGCATCTTCTGCGGTGCTACTGATATTGTATCAAACCGTACTGAGAAAAGCAAGAAGTA
>CAZHWK010000275.1:0-3019 GCA_964536405.1 uncultured Oscillospiraceae bacterium | reverse complement strand
AGCAGGACAACAGTGAAGCACGCAGACAAAAAACAGGTTGGGCGAAGCCCAACGGTAGAAGGTGAATTGCCCCAAAGGGGCAAGAGAAGCCACCCTGGGGTGTTTTTGCGAAGTGTTGAGCAGTTGGCCGTTGCGGAGGGTTCGCAGCATGACAAAAAGAAATGGTGGACGCTTGGCCGACGGCCGGCCATCGCTCCTTGCTGTCCTCAGACAGCGAAACCCTTTCCCCTGCGGCGAGCCACCGCACGTTTCCGCTGCTCACAAGTGGCCTGTCATGCTACGGATTGGGCACGCTGGCCGGGAAGATAACCTCTCCGACTTCGCAAAAATTTACCCTTGCCCAACGGGCAATGTCAAATTTTCGCATCCGCTCCGAGGTCTATCCCCCCGGCGTGCCTATCCTGCGCACTTCTATTAGTTCTCCCAGATGCGGCGGGCCGAGTCGGAGATTTGGGCCAGGGCCTGTCCGGCCTCCATGTCACAGACATGGTTTTTGGCCAAATCCCCCAGAGCCACCATGCCCACCACCTTATACTCCTCGGTGACGGGAAGGCGGCGGACCTGGGCGGCGGCCATGATGCGGGCGGCCTGCCGGGTATCGTCCTCGGGGGAAACCACTTCGCAGTTGCGGGTCATAATATCCTTGACCTTGGTCTTGGCAGGGTCCTCTTCGGCGGCAATACAGCGGATGATAATGTCCCGGTCGGTGAGAATGCCCCGTAGGCCGCCGTCGGGGCCCACCACAGGCAGGGAGCCAATGTTGTGCCGAGCGATGAGCCGGGCGGCCACCGCCACCGACTCCATGGGGTCGATGGACACCACGCTGGGGTTCATGACTTCTCGAACTTGCATATTTTCGCACTCCTTGTTAAAATAGGATACACTGCCCTGAAGCGGCACCGGGCCGCTTCTTTCCACTGAGGGTAGTATGAACAAAAAACGAGGAAAAATGCCATGAACTTATTGCTGCATACCTGCTGTGCCCCCTGTTCGGTGGCCTGTGTGAAGGAACTGCGGGAGAACGGCGTGGAGCCAACCGCCTTTTGGTATAACCCCAACATTCACCCCTTTACCGAGTACAAGGCCCGCAAAAATACTCTCATCGACTATGCCAAGGCCATTGACCTGGCCCTGGTGGTGGAGGATGAGTATGGTCTGAGAAGCTTTGTTCAGGCGGTGAGCGGAAATATTGAGGGTCGGTGCGGCTATTGCTATGCCGTCCGGCTGGAAAAAACTGCCCAATATGCCGCCCGGCACGGCTTTGACAGCTTTGCCACCACCCTGACTGTCTCTCCCTATCAAAATACCCCCCTTATTTTTGAGGTGGGGGCCAAAATTGGGCAGAAATATGGGGTGGAATTCGTGCCCTATGACTTCTCCCCCCGGTTCCGGGAGGGGCAGACCGAAGCCCGTGCCGCCGGCCTTTATATGCAAAAATACTGCGGCTGTATCTTTTCCGAGGAGGATAGGTACTGCAAGAAAAAGCAAAAGGACTGACCGGAAGGTCAGTCCTTTTGCTTTTGGAAAAAAAGAGAGGGTCAGCGTTCAATCATAATTTTCAAAATCTCGGCATCGGTTTCCCGCATCCCGTTGGCTGCCATGCGGCCCACCGAGGCAATGGTCTTTTCCACCTCGTCCTTCACAAGGCCCTCCCCAGCCCCGAAGGTGTGGCCGCCCATGGACATCTCGTGGCCCAGAATGGCGGCATCCAGAGCCGAAGCGATTTTGGCGGCGCAGCTGCCCTTGGCCCCATCGCAGACCATGCCCGACACATTGGCCAGGGTATTGGTGATGGTGCGGCCAATGGCGGCATAGTCCCCGCCGTGGAGGTAGGTAATGCCCGCCCCGCAGCCGGTGGCAGCACAGACCGCCCCGCAGAAGGCGGACAGGCGGCCCACGCTCCGCTTTTGCAGCAGAGCCACCAGATTGCTGACCACCAGGGCACGGTAAAGCTCCTCCTCCGAGGCCCCCAGGTGCTTGGCATAGACAATCAAGGGCACCGAGCAGGTAATCCCCTGGTTGCCGCTGCCCGAGTTGATGACCACCGGGAGGACACAGCCACCCATGCGGGCGTCGCTTCCGGCGGCGGCCATGGCCCGGGCGGCCACCCGCACATCGTCCCCCGAGCGATTCATCAGGGTGGCTCCCACCCGGCCGCCGTAGGCGTGGCTCAACCCCTCCTGGGCGATGCGGTGGTTGTAGGTTACCTGCCGCTCCAGCATGGGGCGGACCTCTTCCAGCTTGACTTCCCCGGCGAAGGCCAGAATGTCGGAAAGGTTGAGGGCATCCATGTCCCCGTGCTCGTCCTGGGCCACGTCCTGGGGCTCCTCCTCCTTGCGGAACAGGCAGACTCCGTCCCGTTCCAGGCGGACAAGGTTGGTATGCTCGTCCCGGATTTCGGCCAGGGCGGTGTGCCCTTCCCCTTCCATCTCAATGAGGATGTGCAGCTTAGCGGGGGTGTCCAGCACCTCCACGGTGCAGATTTTTTCCGCCATGAGCTTGTTTGTCAGCTCCAAATCGGCGGCGGTCACCCGGCTGAGGACTTCCAGACCCAGGGAGGGGTCCCCGGCCACGGCCCCCAGCACAGCACTGGTGTCCACCCCTTTTTTGTCCCCGGTGGTGGGGACGATGACCCCCATGGCGTTTTTGATGATGTTGCCGCTGCAAATGGCACGGATGCGCACAGGGCTTTCCCCCAGAGCTTCCCGGGCCTTGGCGGCGGCCAGGGCGATGGCAATGGGTTCGGTACAGCCCAGGGCGGGCACCAGCTCATTTTTCAGAATACGAAGATAGGCTTCGTAGGTTTGTGTGTTGACCATGCTGTGTTACTCCTTCACCTGCATTCCGCAGGGCATACAGTTTTTGGGTGTGCCGTCGGCCATTCCGGCCAGGTCGGTCTGGCGGGCGGCATAGAGGGTATAACCCCCGGCCAGGTCATGGACCTTAGCCCCGTTTTGCTCCAGGATGCGGGCGGCCACATAGCCCCGCAGACCCACCTGACAGGTGAGGTAGATGGGCT
>CAZHWK010000274.1:0-3023 GCA_964536405.1 uncultured Oscillospiraceae bacterium | reverse complement strand
GCGACTACCGGAAGGGCCTGCCCATCACCGGCCTTGACCGGGTGGAGGGGGCCTGTGTCTACCATGCGGGCACAGCCCGGAAGGGGGACGACATCGTCACAAACGGCGGCCGTGTCCTGGGGGTCACCGCCACCGCCCCCACTCTGGAAGGGGCCATTGACGGGGCCTATGCCGCCGCCCAGCCCATCCGTTTTGAAGGGATGCATTTCCGCACCGACATCGGGCGGGTATAACATAAAAGTGCCCCTGTATCTCACCGATACAGGGGCACTTCTTTTCTTATTCGGCTAAGGGAAGGCGGACGGTGGCCTTGAACAAATCTCCGTCCACGCTGAGGGAGAAGGCCCCCCCTTGCAGCTCGGTGAGGCTGCGGGCGATGGACAGGCCCAGGCCGGATCCTTCGGTGGTGCGGCTCTCCTCCCCACGGACAAACCGCTCCATAAGCTGCTCGGCGGGGATATTCAGGGCATCGGCCGAGATGTTCTTCACGGTCAGCACGGCGTTTCCATCCCACCGGGTGAGGGTGAGGTAAACCCTTGTCCCCTCCAGGGCATACTTCACGCAGTTGCCCAGCAGGTTGTCCAGCACCCGCCACAGGTGGCGGCCGTCGGCCAGAACGGTCAGCGGCCCTTCGGGCAGGTCGGCGACCAGGCTCAAGTTCCGCCCAGTCAGCTTTTCCTCATACTCCCCCGCCGCCTGGCGAACCAATTGGCCGAAATCCAGCTTCTCCCGCTCCACGGTCAATGCCCCGGTGGAAGCCTTGGAGGCCTCTACCAAATCCTCGGTCAGCTTTTTGAGCCGCTGGCTTTTCCGGTCCAGCACCTCAATGTACTCCCTGGCCTTCTCACTGGGGATTTCCACCTTTTTTAGCAGGTCCACATAGTTGATAATGGAAGTCAGCGGGGTTTTCAGGTCGTGGGACACGTTGGTAATGAGCTCGGCCTTCATCCGCTCGGAGCGCATACGCTCCTCCACCGCCGAATTGATAGCATTGCCCAGGTCGCCCAGCTGCTCGGCATGCTCCTTCAGGTCGGGAAAGTGTTTCATACCCGTTGTGTCGATGGCGGCATCGGGTTCCCCGCCCACAATGGCCTGGGTGCCCGCACGGACCATGTTCCACTGCTTCACATACCGGCACAGCGCCCACAGCACAAAGCCCTGATAGAGGGGGACCAAAAAGAGGCCCAGGGGGAAGGCAAGCAAGAGCAGCAGCCCGGTCAAAACACTCCCCAGCAGGTAGCCAAAGAACAGGGTAATCACTCGCCCGGTGATGGGCCAGCTTCCAAATACCGTCCCCCACCAGCTCCCAAGGGAGGCAAACCCCCGCCCGCACCAGCACAGCACCCGCCAGGCCAGGCTGTTTTTCAGCAGGGTGCGGCTTTTCAGCCGGGTGACAAAACTAAGCAAAGCGGCCAGGCAGAAGGAAGCGCACAAAAGAATGGCCCCCCCGCCCAAAGCCAGCACATAGGGAATGTAGGCTTCCTGGGGATAAAAAACAAACTGCTCGGCAGACACTATCCCCACAGCGGCAGTCCCCAAAACGGCCCCACCGGACAAAACGGCATATATCTCCAGGGGAATTTTATCCTGCCAATTGAGGTGGATACCCGCCACCCCTCTTTTATGCCCCGCACAGACACACAGGAAAATAGCCAGAACCACGGTGGCCACGCTCAGTCCCCCGGCCACCCAAAGCCACTCCTCATGGACTGTTTGTGCCGTGGTGGAAAGCACACTGGCCAAAGCATCCTGCACCGGCAATCCCGGTTCCACGCCATACTCAATTACATAATGCTTTTGAATGACATACTTGTCTGTTTCCTCCTCATAAATGCCAAAAGTCTCGCTCCGGGTACGGACATGGTCCATGTTCCTGCCCTCCCCAGCGTCGGGGCTATTGCCCCAGGAGGTGAAGAGCACCTGCCCGGTTTCATAGTCCCGGACAATATAGCGGAAGTTTGTATGACGGGGGTCCAGGGCCTCGACCCTGGCCTCGTAGGCCTTTTGCTCCGGGTAATTTAAGCTTTCTCCCCGCTGAATGCGGGCATCCACCTCCAAATTGGCGTAGAGGACATAGTAATACTGGTTCATCTCCTGCTGGAAGGCCTGTGGCTCCCCCTGGCCGGAGAAAAAGAAGTCCCAGTTCACCCCGCAGTAGCCCCAGGATAAAAGCGTCCCTGCCAGACAAGCCACGCAGAGGATACAGGCCAGCAGCTTGGCACCCAAGTTCGATTGTATGGCTTTCATGACAGTTTCTCCATCTTATAGCCCAGACCCCAGACCACCTTGAGATAGCGGGGGTCGGCGGGGTTGACCTCAATCTTCTCCCGCAGGTGGCGGATGTGAACGGGCACGGTACTCTCCGAGCCATAGGCCGGGTCGTTCCACACCTGCTCATAGATTTGCCCGGTGGAAAAAACCTGGCCAGGATTGGACATAAGCAGCTTCAAGATATTGTATTCCAATGGGGTGAGGTTGACCGGCTCGTCGTCCACGGTGACGCTTTTGGCCCCGTCGTCCAAGAGGATGGGGCCGTTTTTCAAAAGGCCGCTGCGCTTTTCCTCCCCGGCCGAGCGGCCCCCCAGGGTGGTATAGCGGCGAAGCTGGCTCTTCACCCGGGCAATGACCTCCATAGGATTGAAGGGCTTGGTGATATAATCGTCGGCCCCGATGTTCAGGCCCAGCACCTTGTCGGTGTCCTCACTTTTGGCGGTCAGAAGAATAATGGGTACGTTGGACCCCTCCCGTAGCTTGGCGGTGGCCCGAATACCGTCCAGATTAGGCATCATCACATCCATGAGTACCAGGTGAATGTTCCCATTTTTCATGGCCTCCAAGGCCTGCACACCGTCATAGGCCGTTACGGTTTGATACCCCTCGCTGGTCAAATAAATCTCCAGGGCGGATACAATGTCCCTGTCGTCGTCACAAATAAGAATGTTATACACACGCTCGCCCTCCTTTGCTGCTTAGTCTATCCCCCGTTTTTTAAATGCCCAGGAGGAAAAGTTTTAAGATTGTAT
>CAZHWK010000273.1:0-3023 GCA_964536405.1 uncultured Oscillospiraceae bacterium | reverse complement strand
CAGGGTCGCCATGAAGATCAGAAAAAGCAGCCCAGCGAAAAGGATCTTGGGAACGCCGCCGCACTCCCCCTTCCGGACAAATTGCAGCGGAAGCCGCTGGTCCGGCAGGTGCCAGGAGGCATACCAGATCAGCCCGATGACCACGACCGTCAGGGCGTTCACCGCCGTATAGGAGATTTCAAAAAGGTCCCCTTGCAGGAGGATGATAAAGGGAGCGGTGGTCAGGGCCTCCGCCGCAATGGTCCGCATGGCCGTCCGCTCGGTAAAGAGCAGGATGACCAAGCCGTGACAGCACCCGAACAGCAGCAGGTTGACAAAGACCGACAGGTAAAAGGAAATCTCAAGAACAGCATCCGGCAGCGGGAAAAACAGAAGCAGCGACCCCAGGAGCGCGGCCGGAAGTGCTGTGCGGAAAATGCGGACCAGACGCCGGGGGAACAGCCGCGTCAGAAGGATCGAAGCCAGCCCGCCCAGCAGGATGGCGATGGAGGTGGTTTCAATTTCAATTGGCAGGGGCGTCCGTCCCAGGATGGAAAGGGTTTTGCCGCTGTAATAAATGATCCCGAACTGCCAGAGGGTATAGCACTGTATGAAAGCCAGCAGATAAACGGGAACATCAATCCGCAGGCTCTGATTGCCGGAAACCTTTTCTTGCATGGAGGGGCTCATAACGGCGCACCCCCTCCCGCATCGTGGGACGGCGCCTGACCCGATGTTGTCCTGGGGCCGCTGCCGCTGAGCAGCCACTGGGCGCAGTAGCCGTACTTCTCTTCGATGAGCAGCGCCAGCGTGCCGGAGATGTTGTCTACCCGGCCGCTGGTGATGAGATAAACGTAATTGGGGGTGATCCCCAGGGTGCGGGCAAAGAGCGTTTTTTTCAAGTGCAGCTCCTTTAGGATCAAATTGACCCTGCTGCCGATGGTGGATTCATCCATTCTGCGCACTCCTTTCTGCCGTTGGGAGGTTGTGGGGTGAAAAAACAGAAACTCTCCGGGTCAGACAATCTTTTTTACAAGTATAACTCAAAACACTAAATGATTCAATGTTTTTTAAAAATTTTGGGTAGTTTTTTTGCCGTACCTACCCACCGTGGGTATTACACCCACCCGTGTTTTTCCAGTAAAATGATGGCGAAGAGAGGTGCGGGAACCGTATGCTGAAATGAGGACTGCACGGACGAACTGGCAGACGAGGTTTTTTGCCCGGACTGCCGGAGGGCACGAAGAAAGGGGGATGGGCAAAACCATACGGCAAGCCAAACATGACGCTACCAAATGTATGAAGGAGGAAGTTACATGAAAAAGCGCATTCTTAGTACCATTCTTACTCTGTGTATGCTCTGCACCATGCTTCCCGTTGCCATGGCTGCCGGTCTCACCATCACCACCGACAAGGAAAACTACATGAGAAGTGAGACCATGAAGATCACCTTTAGCGGAAGCATCCCCAACGGGTCCAGTATCATCATCATTAACGACAACGCCAAGATTGATAACTACGAAACCTGGGTTTACGAGGCCGATATGGACGTCAACGGCGTCTGGACCGGCAAGGCCCCCAGCCAGGTGGGGAACTACCAGATTCGGGTCTACGGTGAAGACCCCCGCTATATGGATAACCCAGCCTCCGCCCTGATTCTCGCCAAGGCCTTTGTGGTCTCCTACACCGGGACCACCACGCCGACCACGCCGACCACGCCGACCACACCGACCACACCGACCACACCGACCACACCGACCACGCCGACCACACCGACCACACCGACCACACCGACCACGCCGACCACGCCGACCACGCCGACCACACCCGCTACGGGCACTGCGGGCAGCCTTTCCATCACCCTGGATAAGCCCGCCTATACCAGAGGTGAGACCATGAAAATCACCTTTAGCGGGACCATCCCCAACGGGTCCAGTATCATCATCATTAACAACAACGCCAAGATCGATAACTACGAAACCTGGGTTTACGAGGCCGATATGGACGTCAACGGCGTCTGGACCGGCAAGGCCCCCAGCCAGGTGGGGAACTACCAGATTCGTGTCTACGGCGAAGACCCCCGCTATATGGATAACCCAGCCTCCGCCCTGATCCTGGCTGTCCCCTTCGCCGTCAAGTATTACACCACCGTTACCCCTGCCGTGGCCGCAAATAAGGCCGTTTACACTCCTGGCGAAACGCTGAAGCTTACCTTTACCGGCCTGAGCCGGGTCCAGCAGGAACATTCCGACTGCATCATCATCAAGCAGGGCAATACCCTGAATAACTATGATACATGGGTCTACTTTGACGATGCGGACGTCAACCTCGTCTGGTCGGGCACGGCCCCCGGCAATCCGGGAACCTATGAGGTCCGTATCTACGGCGAAGACCCCCGCTATATGGACGATCCAACGCCCGCCTTGATGGCCAAGACCACCTTCACCGTGGGCGGTGCGGTGCTGCCCAACCAGCCGGTGACCGGCTCGGTATCCCAGGGGCAGAACAACGTCTCCAACTGGGCCATCCCCGAGATCAACAACGCCATCCAGGAGGGGCTGGTGACCGACAGGGTGACGGTGGACTTCTCCCGGCCCATCGCCCGCGAGGAATTCTGCGAGCTGGCCGTGAAGCTCTATGAGGCCATCTCGGGCAGCACCGCCCAGGCCGCCCCGGCAAGCACCTTCACCGACACGCAGAATCCCGAAATTCTCAAGGCCTATCAGCTCAAAATCGTCAACGGCACTGGCCAGGGCGTGTTCTCCCCCGGCAACCCCATCAGCCGTCAGGAGATCGCCACCATGCTCCTGCGCACCGTGAAGGCCGCCGTGCCCGCCCTGGACACCTCCGCCCCCAATCCGCCCGCCTTCGTGGACAGCGGTGACATCGCAGACTGGGCCCGGGAGGGCGTCAACTACTTTGCCTCCAAGGAGATCATCAAGGGAGCCAACGGGGCTTTCATGCCCAAGGCCAACACCACCTGCGAGGCCGCCATCGCTCTGGTGAAGCGCACCTTCGACTCCTTTACTGCCATCTAACCAGCC
>CAZHWK010000272.1:0-3031 GCA_964536405.1 uncultured Oscillospiraceae bacterium | reverse complement strand
CATGGCCGGGTCGCTAAGTACGACCTACGCAAAAAATGCCGTTGCCTTCGGCAACCTGTTTTTTTGTCTTCGGTCTAGCTTAGCCCCCCTATGGGCCTATCCTTCGCACTCTGCAGCGTGAAGAAAACTTGCCGGGGGCAAGTTTTTAGCGTAAGCCCGACACATAAATGTGTCGGGGGGGAACCTTGGTAGGAGTAGGAGGGTGGTGGGCTTGGACGGGCCTGTCATGCTACGCTTTGGGCCCGCTTTCGGGTCGATGACCTCTCCGACTTCGAAAAAAATCCCCCTTGCCTGAAAGGCGAGGGGGATTTTTCACATCCGCTTTGAGGTCTATCGACCCGGCGTGCCTAAGCTTCGCACTTCTTTTAAACCTCCATGACCACCGGCAAAATCATGGGACTGCGCTTGGTCTTTTTATAGAGGAAGGTGGAAATTTCATCCCGCATGGCGGTTTTGACGGCCGGGAAGTCCCCGGGGAAACGGGAGGCCATGTCGTTCAGGACCCGGCCCGCAATCTGGCGAAGCTCTTCCATGAGGGCCTCGGACTCCTTCACATAGACAAAGCCACGGGTGATGATGTCGGGACCGGAGACCATCAGACCATCGTGGGTCATGGAGGTCACGATGACAATCATGCCGTCCTGGGCCAGGTGCTTGCGGTCCCGCAGCACCACACTGCCCACGTCGCCTACACCGTAGCCGTCCACAAAGACCTGGCCGGCGGGGACGGTGCCGGTAATTTTGGCGGTGGTGGGGGTGAACTCCATCACTTTGCCGATGGAGGAAACGAGAATGTTATTGGGGTTCATGCCCATGGACTGGGCCAGCTTAGAGTGGGTTTTCAGGTGCCGCTGCTCCCCGTGGACAGGCACGAAGAACTTGGGCTGCACCAGAGCATGAAGAATTTTCAGCTCACCCTGGCAGGCATGGCCGGAAACATGGAGGGGAAGCTCCCGCTCGTTAATGACCTCGGCATCCTTCCGGTAGAGCTCGTTAATCACGTTGCCCACCGAATTTTCATTGCCGGGAATGGCTGAGGCCGAGATGATAATGCGGTCCCCGGGCTGAATTTCCACCTGCTTATGGGTGTTGAAGGCCATGCGGGACAGGGCCGACATGGTTTCTCCCTGGCTGCCGGTGGTGATGATACAGATTTTGTCCTTGGGCAGGCTCTTGATGTGGTTGAGCTCCACCAGGGTGCCCTTGGGGACGTTCATATAGCCCAGCTCGGTGGAAACCTTGATGGCATTTTCCATGCTCCGGCCGGTGATGGCCACCTTGCGTCCGTATTTGGCGGCCACCGAAATGACCTGCTGGATACGGTCCACGTTGGAGGCGAAGGTGGTGACGATAATCCGCTTGTCACAGCCCCGGAAGAGGGAATCAAAGCTGGTGCCCACGCTGCGCTCGCTGTTGGTGAAGCCGGGGCGCTCCACATTGGTGGAGTCGGCCAGCAGGGCCAGGACCCCTTCCTTGCCCAGCTCGCCAAAGCGGGCCAGGTCCATCATACCGCCCGAGATGGGGGTGGCGTCAATTTTGAAGTCGCCGGTGTGGACCACGGTGCCCACAGGGGTTTTGATGGCGAAAGCCACAGCGTCGGCAATGGAGTGGTTGACGTGGATGAACTCCACGCTGAATTTGCCCGCCCGGACGGTTTCCCCCGCTTCGCAGGTGATGAGCTTGGTCTTATCCAGCAGGCGGTGTTCCTCCAGTTTGAGACGGACCAGGCCGGCCGTCATCCGGGTGGCATAGATGGGGGCGTTGATGGAACGCAGGACATAGGGCAGGGCCCCGATGTGGTCCTCGTGCCCGTGGGTGAGGAAGATGGCACGGATTTTGTGGGCATTCTTAATCAGGTAGCTGATGTCGGGGATGACCACGTCGATGCCGTACATGTCATCGTCGGGAAAGCCCATGCCCACATCCACGATAATGATGTCGTTGCCATGCTCATAGACGGTGAGGTTTTTACCGATTTCGTCCAATCCGCCCAGGGAAATAATTTTTAATTTTTCTGCCATAGATATAGTAACTCCTTTAATACGATCAAAATATTTTTGCGTATGTATGCGGCAGGCAGACTGCGGGCCCGGAAAAGCCGGGGCCGTGAGCGCAACAAAAGACGGACGGAAGGAAGTCTGAACCGGGAGGGCCCTGTCTCGCCCTGCGCCTTCAGAAATCTTGCCGCCTATGTGCGCTCTTTGTCTGGGGTTGCCTTATATAACAAGTGCAAAAGCACTTAACGCCAATCAAAACGACAGCCAAAAATGGCTATACGTATATTATAGTATACCATGCTCCGGGGGGAAAGTATACAAAAAGTTTTGTGAGAGGAGCGGAATGGGCCGGAGATGGCAAAGGGCGTGAACCCCTTAAGGTTCACGCCCTTTCCAATCAGGTCTTAAAATTGACCCGGACAATGCAGGTCAAGGTCTGACCGTCTACCTTGGCGGTGACGGTACAGGTCCCCTTGTTGACGGCTTTAACCGTGCCGTCCTCCGCTACCCAGGCCACATTCGAATCGCTGGTGGACCAGGTGGGGGTGCTGGACGTACCGGAAACCTTCATACGGAAGGTCTGACCCTGCTTTTCCAGGGTGAAATCGCTGCGGTTTAAGGACAGGGTACCCGTGCTGCCTGTGCCCGAGCTGTCCGGGGCGGAGGAGGGGGCGGGGGTGCTTGTCCCAGAGGCGGGGGCGTTGGAGCGGACGATACAGGTTTGCTTCAAACCGCCTGCCATGGTGGCTGTGATGGTGGTGGTGCCCTTGCTGAGGGCAGTGACCGTACCGTCGTTAGACACCGAAACAGCTTCGGGATTGCTGGAGGTCCAGGTAATGGACCCGGTGGACCCGGCGGGAGCAAAGGTGGCCTTGATGCGGTAAGTTTCTCCGGCCTTGCTCAAGGTAAAGTCGCTCTTATTGAGGGTGAAGCTGGTGGCGGTTTGGGGGGAGGGAATTTGAGAGGGGGTGGGAGCCGGGGTTTCCACGGGGGCAGGCTCCTCACTGGGGGTTGCATCGGGATCGGGAGGAGCA
>CAZHWK010000271.1:0-3067 GCA_964536405.1 uncultured Oscillospiraceae bacterium | reverse complement strand
CATTATGGGTTTTAATCTTGGCACCAGCATCCCCACATTAACCGTATTTCTGCAAGGCATCCTCAGCTTTTTCTCCCCCTGTGTCCTTCCTCTGGTTCCCCTCTATGTCAGCTACCTGGCCGGGGGGGCCAAAACCGTCCGGCCTGACGGCACCATTCAATACCCCCGCAAAACCGTCATGCTTAACACCCTCTTTTTCATCCTGGGGGTCAGCTTCACCTTCTTCCTGCTGGGGCTTGGCTTTACCGCCCTGGGCCGGTTTTTCACCGAAAACCGCACCTTGTTTACCACCATCAGCGGTATCATTATGGTGCTGTTTGGCCTATATCAGTTTGGCTTCTTTGGTAAGGAGGCCATTCTGGAAAAGGAGCGGCGGCTTCCCTTCCGGCTGGATAAGCTGGCCATGAACCCTTTTGTGGCCTTCCTTCTGGGCTTTACCTTTAGCTTTGCCTGGACTCCCTGTGTCGGCCCCGCTCTGGGCAGCGTGCTGCTCATGGCCTCCTCTGCTGCCTCGGCCACCAAGGGATTTCTGCTCATCGGGGTCTATACCTTGGGCTTCGTCCTCCCCTTCCTGGCTGTGGGCCTTTTCACCGGGACTGTACTCAGCTTTTTCAAGAAGCACCAAAACGTGGTCAAGTATACCGTCAAGGTGGGGGCTGTCCTGCTGATTTTGATGGGTATTATGACCCTGACCGGCTACATGAACGGCATCACCAGCTACCTCTCCAAATTCACTCCTTCGGCCCCCGGCGTGGAAGCTGTCACCCCCTCGCCTGAGGCTACCCCTTCGGCGGCCCCCTCTGACCTGCCCGCCGAGGCCCCAGCCGAAAGCGAAGCCCCCGCCCTTCCCCCCGCCCCCGATTTTACCCTCACCGACCAGTACGGGGTGGAGCATACCCTCTCTGACTACAAGGGCAAGACGGTCTTTCTCAACTTCTGGGCCACCTGGTGCGGCCCCTGCAAGCGGGAAATGCCACATATTCAGACCCTTTATGAAAATTACGGCAAAAACGAAGGGGATGTGGTGGTCCTGGCCGTGGCCAACCCCAAGACAGACAAACATCCCCGCAACAATGACGGCACGGTGGAGGAGGTTACCCAGTTTCTGGAGGACGGGGGCTATACCTTCCCCTCGGTGATGGATACCACCGGCGAGGTTCTGGCTGCTTACGGCATCTCGGCCTTCCCCACCACCTTCATGATTGATGCCGACGGCAACCTCTTCGGCTATGTGGTTTCTACTCTGTCCTATGATCAGATGGAAAGCATCGTGAAGCAGACCCAGTCCGGCGTACGGGAGTAATAGGTGTTCGGCCTTTGAGACGGTCAAAGACAGATCTCCCATCCGTAAGTCACGGCACACAAAAGGGCATCATCGCAAAGCGATGATGCCCTTTCCTATCCTATTTTACATTACTCGGCATCCTCCAGAATGCCATAGCCCCCATCATTGCGGCGATAGACCACGGCAAAGGCCCCGTCGTCATCGGCATTGCGGAAGGCAAAGAAGGTATGCTCCAGCAAATTCATCTGCAGCACGGCCTCCTCCACCGTCATGGGGCGGAAGAAGAACTTCTTGCTGCGGACGATGTTGTATTCCTCCTCCTCCGGTTCGGGGGCAAAGGTGGAAACCTCGTCCAAGGTGCGCTCGAAGGCATCCTCCCGCAGACGCTTGGCCAGGCGGGTCTTATTCTTGCGAATTTGCCGCTCCAGAGTGGCCACAGAAGCATCGATGGAAGCGAACATATCAGAGGTGCTTTCTGAAGCACGAAATACCGTATTTCCGGCCCGTACCGTGACCTCACAGCGGTTGCGGTCCTTCTCCACGCTAAAGGTGACCGAGGTATCAGCCTCAGTTTTAAAATAGCGGTCCAGCTTGCCCACCTTTTTCTCGGCGTAGGTGTGAACCTTGTCGGGAAGATTGACCTTCTTATCTGTGAACGTGAACTTCATATGTGTCAGCTCCTTCCGTGTGGTAGGGAAATTTCCCTGTCACAATCATACCACATTCCTCACAAAAAGTCATCCCCATTTTTGCAGTTTGCACAATTTCATTCTAGCCAAACCTGTTTTTCTTGTCATCCTGCCCGTTTTTACCCTTAAACTGCCTCCTTGGCTAGGGTGCAAAAAAGCGGAGTGGAAATCCTCCACTCCGCTTTTTTCCATGGGAAAGCAGGGTTTATTTGCGCCCGCCCCGGCGGCTGTTGCGCTTTTCAGCCTGCCGCAGGTCGGAAAGCTTATTGTCCGACTGCTGCATAAACAGCTTCAGCCTATCCTCAAAATTTTCGGGCGCAGCGGCCTGACGGGGAGGGGTATTCCCAAAGGTGCGGGGAGGGCGGTTCCCGCCCATGGGCCGTCCGCCGCCCATGGGTCTGCCGCCGCCACCGCCCATGGGGCGGCTCTGCCCCTCGGGGCGGGGCGGGGGATCCATAGCCTTCTTAATGGACAGGTTGATACGGCCGGCGTCATCCACATTGATGACCTTCACCTTGACCTCCTGGCCTTCCTTCAAAAACTCACTGACTTCGCTGACATAGGAATACGCAATCTCCGAGATATGTACCAATCCCGACCGTCCGCCGGGCAGAGCCACAAAGGCGCCAAACTTGGTAATCCCCGTGACTTTTCCTTCTAAAACCGAACCAACACCAATTTCCATCAAGACCTACTGTTCCTCCCAATTAATTTGTAACATCCACAAAGACCTTTTCCCCGGGAACCACCAAATCCAGTTTATCCCGGGCAATATCCTCCTGCTTTTGAGGGTCGTCGGCATGAGCCACGTCCTCAGCCAGGTCGGCGTTTCGCTGGGCTTGGGCGTTCACCATGCTCTGCACGGCGTCCCGCTCGGCCTCGGCGGCGGCGATTTGACCGTTCAGACTGAGCAGAACAGTAGCCAGATACACCAGCAACCCCAAAATTACGATTTTGGTCAGAATGCCCGCTTTCTTGGTCTTGACCATCCGGCACGCCTCCTTCCTCCGAGAGAGAAGTCCCCTCCCCACCTAGTCTTTTCCCTTAACGCTTCAAACTCCAGTATGTTGTCGTCTTCCCTGTTCAAGTCTCT
>CAZHWK010000270.1:2857-3068 GCA_964536405.1 uncultured Oscillospiraceae bacterium | reverse complement strand
CAGTTCAAATCTGGGTGGCGCCTCCAAAAGGGACACGACAAAAGTCGTGTCCCTTTTTTATATTAGGCGAAGCCTCATATAAATTGCCATGTGGGGCTTTGGCCCACGGCTAAAATTTCAGGTACGGCCCCGGAGGGGCCGAGTGCCATATAAATAATCCGCAGGATTATTTATATTTCCGCTTTGCTTTTGCTCTATTGTGTGGTACGCT
>CAZHWK010000270.1:0-2847 GCA_964536405.1 uncultured Oscillospiraceae bacterium | reverse complement strand
ATACTATTTTGAGGGGTGAATGTGATGCGCCATATGGGGACAGCAACAATCGTAACGGAACGTCTGATATTGAGGAAATTTCAAATAGGGGACGCTCCGGCCACTTTACGCAATTGGACAAGCGATGATAAAGTGACCGAGTTTTTACGCTGGCCGACCCATGAACGGGTGGAAACCACCCGGGAAATTATTAAGACATGGATAGAAAGCTACGCCAAGGATGATTTTTATCAATGGGCGATTGTCCCTAAGGACAACGCAGATGAGCCCATTGGCACCATCAGCGTGGTGGAACAAAATGAGGAATTGAGCCTGGTGCATATTGGATACTGCATCGGAAGAAGCTGGTGGAATAAAGGAATGGCATCAGAGGCATTTTCGGCACTCATTCCTTTTTTCTTTGACCAGGTTCGGGTGAATAGAATAGAATCTCAGCATGACCCCCGCAACCCTAATTCCGGGAAGGTGATGCTGAAGTGTGGGCTGACCTATGAGGGTACCCTTCGGGAAGCGGATATCAGCAACAAAGGGATTGTGGATGCCGCCCGATACAGCTTGCTGGCAAAAGAATACTATGGAAAAAATAAGTAGATGGCAAGACTGAAAGGAGGTCAGGGAGTGTTAGCCCATAAGCTGCAATATGGGGATACCATAGCCGTGTTTTCCCCCTCAGCACCCGCCACGGCAACGGCCAAAAGCCGCTATCTGCGGGCGAAGGACTATCTGGAGGGAAAAGGCTTCAAGGTGCTGGAAGGCAGTTTGACCGGTCGGCAGGATTCTTATCGCTCGGGGAGTATTTTGGAGCGTGCAGAGGAACTCAATCAGCTCATAAGAAATCCGGAGGTCAAGTGCATCATGGCGGCCATAGGGGGGATGAATTCCAATTCCCTATTGCCCTATCTCGACTACGATGGGCTGATGCAAAGCCCTAAAATCATAGTGGGCTATTCGGATGTGACCGCTCTTTTGCTGGGGATATATGCAAAAACAGGCCTTGTTACCTACTATGGCCCGGCGATGGTGGCTTCCTTTGGGGAATTTCCCCCCTTCGTAGATGAAACATACCGATTCCTTGAAAATGTGGCAATGGGAAGGGGAAAGCCCCCCTATACATTGCCAACGCCAAAGGCCTGGACTGAGGAATGGATTGACTGGAACCAGCAGGATAGGGGCAAGGTGCCCAATGAAAACCGCTTGATTACGGTCAAAGGAGGGAAGGCCGCTGGCAGATTGATGGGCGGAAACCTAAATACCATGCAGGGTATTTGGAATACCGAGTATATGCCGGACATCAAAAGCGGGGACATCCTCTTTATCGAAGACAGCTTGAAAGATGCCGCTACTCTGGAACGAAGCTTTTCTCTTTTGAAACTCAGCGGGGTATTTGACCGGATAGGCGGTCTGATTTTAGGAAAGCATGAGGGGTTTGATGACCTAAAAACAGGCCGAAAGCCCCATGAAATTTTGCAGGAGGTGATGGGGGAGGTAAGCTTCCCTGTACTGGCTGATTTTGATTGCTGTCATACCCATCCGATGCTGACCCTGCCCCTTGGTGCTGCCGCAGAGCTGGATGCCACCAATCAGACCCTTACGGTAACCAGCGATTTTATAGATGACTGAAGAAGTCCTCCCGGCCAAGAGCCGGGGGGACTTCTTTTGAAAAAGGGGTTCTGTTCCGCTCAAGGTTCCCATAGCCTTGCAAGGGGGTGTATGGGGATGCAATGGTTGAGCAATGCGATTTGGGACCCTTGGCTTTTGATATTTTTTCTGGTACTTGGGTTATACCTATCCCTTCGGACCGGTTTTTTCCAGATTTTTGGCATTCCCATGTGGCTCAAAGCAACCGTGGGCTCCCTCTTCAGAAAAAAGGCCGAGGAGGGCAAGGGGGGATTGACCCAGTTTCAGACCATGGCCACCGCTCTGGCTGCCACCATCGGCACCGGGAGCATTGCCGGTGTGGCCACCGCCATTGTCTACGGCGGGCCGGGGGCGGTATTCTGGATGTGGGTTTCCGCCTTTTTGGGGATGATGACCGGCTGTATGGAAAAGATTTTGGCCGTACGTTTCCGCCAAAGGGATGGAGATGGCTGGCGGGGCGGCCCCATGGAGTACATGGAGTACGGCTTGGGGCTGAAGTGGATGGCGGTGTGGTTTGCCCTGTGTGTCACGGTGGCCGCCCTGGGGGGCGGGGGTGTGGTGCAGGCCAACTCCATCGCCACCAGTCTGGAAGCCGCCTTTGGCTGGGGAAGATTTCCTATCGGTGTGGTAACCGCCCTGGCGGTGGGTGGGGTGGTACTGGGAGGCATTGGCCGCATCGGCAAGGTCTGCGAGAAACTGGTGCCTGTGATGGCACTGGGCTTTGTGGGGGGCGGACTGGTGGTGCTGGCCTGTCACGCCCAAGCTGTTCCTGCCGCTTTTGAAGCCATCTTTGCCGAGGCCCTTGGACTTCGCCCGGCGGTGGGGGGCGGACTGGGCTATGGGGTGATGACCGCCATGCGCTATGGCATTGCTCGGGGTGTTTTTACCAACGAAGCCGGGCTTGGTTCCTCGGCCATTGCTCATGCCCAGGCCAGGGTGAAGGAGCCGGGGGAGCAGGGAATGTGGGGGATTTTTGAGGTTTTTATTGCCACAATTGTGGTGTGCAGTGTGACGGCTTTGGTCATATTGAGTTCAGGGGTATACGACCAGGGGGCCACTCTGACCGCCATTCAAAGCCGAAGTATTCCCGATGGCATGACGGGGGCCCCTTTGGCTGCGGCCGCCTTTGGGACGGTTTTTGGGAAATGGGGCGGGGTCTTTGTGGCGGGTTGCCTGCTGCTGTTTGCCTTTTCCTCCTTATTAGGGTGG
>CAZHWK010000269.1:0-3069 GCA_964536405.1 uncultured Oscillospiraceae bacterium | reverse complement strand
ACTGGGAGGCCTTGAACCGGCCGATGTCCGCCCAGGTGAACTCCTGGTTCACCGGGAACACGTTGGTATAGCGCATAACCCTCTGCACGTTATCCCCCTGGTGCTCGTACACATAGTTGCACACCATCATGTCCAGGGGCTTGGGCCGGGCGGCAAACTCCCGCAGCTTGGCAAGCACACGGCCCAAGGCTTCCTCATTGAGCCAGTCGTCCGAGTCCACCACCTTGTAGTACATGCCCCGGGCGTTGCGAATGCCTTGATTGACCCCTTCGCCATGGCCGCCATTTTCCTGGTGAATGGCCCGGACAATGTCCGGATACTCCTGGGCATAGCGGTCGCAGATGGCGGGGGTTTCGTCCTTGGTGGAACCGTCGTCCACCAGGATGATTTCAATGTCCTCCCCACCGGAAAGCAAAGTCTGAACGCAGTGGTCCATATAGTCCGCCGAGTTGTAGCAGGGCACGGCGAAAGTAATCAATTTATCCACACTATCACCTATCTTTTCATTTGTCCAACAGGCCCTCCGCCAGCTCCAGGGCACGGGCCACGATGGCGTCCATGTTGTAATATTTGTATTCGGCCAGACGGCCCACCAGATGGAAATCGGGCAGGGCGTCGGCCAGAGCCTTATATTTTTCGTACAGGGCAATATTTTCGGGGTTAATGATGGCATAGTAAGGGGTTTCCCCTTGGGTACCGGTATAGGCACGGGAGAATTCCTTCACAATGGTGGTGGTTCCCCGCAGCTCCTGCCCGGTCATGTGCTTAAACTCGGTGATGCGGGTATAGGGCTGGTCCACGGTGTAGTTCACCGTTCCCCGGGTCTGATACCAGTCCACATCGTGGGTTTCAAACTGGAAGTCCAGAGTGCGGTAAGGCAGGCGGCCAAAGCGGCAGTCAAACAGCTCGTCCACCGCCCCTGTGTAAATCACGGGGCCTGCAAACACCTCGCCGTCCAACTTGACCCCCTCGGGGGCGAACAAAAGACGCTCCCGGGCATCCTGACCCAGCTCCACCGTGATGTTTTCATGGTCCAGCATCCGGGCAAACAGGGAGGTATAGCCATTGGAGGGCATCCCCTGATAGGGGTCCTGGAAATAGCGGTCATCGTGGGAGAGGAAGACGGGCACCCGGGCCGTGGTGGCCGGGTCAATCTGCTCGGGGGTGGTGCCCCACTGCTTCATGGTGTACTGCACAAACACGTTTTGATAGACGTATTCGGCCACCTCGGCAAGCTCGGGATCCTCATTTTTCCGCAGGTCCAGAATGGTCACCTTGCACTCGGGGCCGTAGGCACTGAGCAGCTTGTCCTTCAGGGCGGGGGCCCGGTCCCCGAAGGCAATATCCAGACTGTCCAGATTAAAGGGCACGGGCATGAGCTGCCCATGAACATTGGCCACCACACGGTGCTGATAGGGCAGCCAGGTGGTAAAGCGGGAGAGGTAGTCATAGACCTTTTCGTTCACGGTGTGGAAAATGTGGGGGCCATACTGATGGATGAGTACCCCGGCGTCGTCCTTACAGTCGTAAGCGTTGCCGCCGATATGCTCCCGGTGCTCCAGCACCAGGACCTTTCGGTTGCCTTGCTCGGCCAGCTGCCGGGCCACAACTGCCCCGGCAAAGCCTGCGCCAATCACCAATGCATCATATTTCATACGTTTACCCTTTCATACTCCAAGAATACCATATTCAAGCCCTTAGGAACATTCATTTTCTATTAAGATTTTCTAAATAATCCGCAGGATTATTTAGATGGCATTCGGCCCGTTCCGGGCCGTGCCTGAAGGTTTAGCCGTGGGACAAAGTCCCACAGGATCACTTATTTGCAAAAGCACTCAATGTAATGCTCCAAGGCCTGCTCAATGACCTTGACGGCGGCGGCACGGTCATTCACATCCCCGGCCACAGTATCCTTACCTTCCAGCATTTTATAAACGCTGAAGAAGTGGGACATCTCGTCAAAAATATGGGCAGGCAGGTCCATCAGGTCCTGATAGGTGTTGTAGGTAGGGTCGGAGAAGGGGATGGCGATAATCTTTTCGTCGTTTTTCCCGCCGTCCAGCATGGAGATGTACCCGATGGGGTAGCAGCGCACCAAGGTGAGGGGGTCCAGCTCCTCGGAGCAAAGCACCAGCACGTCCAGGGGGTCGCCGTCATCGCCGTAAGTACGGGGAATGAAGCCATAGTTGGCGGGATAGTGGGTGGAAGTGTGAAGGACCCGGTCCAGGATGATAAGGCCGGTGTCCTTATCCAGCTCATACTTTTTCTTGCTGCCCTTGGGAATTTCAATGACGGCGGTAAAATCCTCCACCGAAATGCGCTTGGGGTCCATATCATGCCAAATATTCATGAAGAGAAGCTCTCCTTTTTTTCATGGTGTTACTGCTTATTATAGCCGAAATATTTCCCAGATACAACAGGAAAAGGCGACAACCTTTTCGGTTGCCGCCTTTTTACTCTTGGTTAAGGTATTGGTCCTCTGCACATTGCAGCAAATAAATAAAGCCGTCCCTGACCATTTCACCCAGCGGGCCAAGGTCGGGCCAGTCGTCTATGCGCTCGGAAACACCGTTTACCATGAAGGTGTATAGCTTTTGATAATCGGGCATCTGTTACCTCTCCCTTCCTTTATTTTTTATGCATCATAGCATATAAAAGAAAGAAATACAACATATAATATTGTATAAACAACTTTTTATATCGTTCACCATTTACAACATTCCATGTACCATTTACTACATAGGATGTGGTATTATGGTTGAAAAGCACACAGAAATGTGTATAAAAATGGGGTTAAACATTCTCCATTATCGAAAATTAAAAAACTTGACCCAGGCCCAGTTGGCCGAACTCTGTCATATTTCGGAGCAGCAAATTCAAAGGATTGAAACAGCACAATCCTATCCTAAAATTCCCACTTTATTTGACATTGCAAATGCCCTGCAAGTTCCGGCCAGTAAATTCTTCGACTTTCGAGATTAGGGGATTTCGCCGCTTGCGAGCGGCGAAGAACAATGGCCGGCCGCCGGCCAAGCGTCCACCATTTCTTTTTTGTCTTGTCAAAAAAGA
>CAZHWK010000268.1:0-3074 GCA_964536405.1 uncultured Oscillospiraceae bacterium | reverse complement strand
TTTCCTCCAAGAAAATGGGGGGAAGTGCATAACCGTGTTCAGCATAATACAACGTGTTATACGCACGTGTCACATATTCCCCCGCAATGGTCTTGCCGTTTTGATAGGCTGGAAGCTTGACAGGGTCCACGGTTTTGTCACACCACGTTCGAAATTCGGGATTTTCTTCATACCATGTATGGGCAATGGGATTTGCAAAGCTGTGGCAATACTCATGCACAATTGCAGCACCTTGGCCAGAAACGGCACAGTAGACCACTGTACCATTTACTGTTGCGCTGTAATTATGCCGGGTATTTGACGGAGAATAGATACACCGCAGGTTATCGGGGTCAACGTAAGTGTCAAACCATGTAAGGTCAATGTTTGCATATACGTTGTCTATAAAAATCTGCGTTTCCGCCTTGTAAAAGTCAATATGAGATTGATAGAATGCCGAAAATCCGGTTTCTGTGTAAAAGTTGTTCAGCAGTACCAGAAAATCAGCTGCCGATTGCCGTGTCCATCTTCCATCTTCAACCAAAGAATCAATATCATCCGTAAAAACGAACTCATCTCCACTTTTTTGGAGATGTACCGAAAACTGAAAGACTGCATCATATCCCAGCGGAAGATTGGCTGCATATTGAACCGCATCGTGTTCCTGATATGGGCTGAACTCAGATATCAATTCCTGCTGATATGGTGTACCCACCTCACCATATTCTGCTCGCCCTGCCAAACGAAACACAAGCGACAAGAGCTCAAATCGTTCATCCACCATATTGGGGGCCTCTTGTTTTTGCATATCTGCGGCTGTGTCTGAATGTTTATCTGCTTCCGAGCCTGTTATAGTCGAGCTGGGAGAACTAGAACTGTCCGTGTGGGATTCGTGTGGGTTTGATGCAGTGGTACAGCCGGAAAAGCACAGAAAAGCCATCATGCACAAACCTATCAGGACGATATGCTGACATTTTTTCACTTGAAACACACCATTCTGTTTTATATGAGCAAGCCAATATAAATACCTTTTAGCAGAACACGGATGGGGAAATATGACCTCTTAAATTAGCACACAAAAAGAAAGGGCTGGAGAGCCAGCCCTTACAGCACAAAATCCTCGTCCTTCAGCTTGGAAAAATCAGCCTCGGCCGGGGCAGGGGGGACCCGCTTCAATGGGTCATAGCGGAAGTGGCGGCAGGCAAAGCCGGGGGACACCACCCCTTTTTTGGGGCAAAGCACGCTGTCCTTTTCCAAAGGCGCACCATGGGCGCAGTAGGTACAGCGGGGGTCGATGGATTTTTGAAAGAGCATGGCGGGTTCCTCCTGCATGATGTGGCTCCATTTTTCTTTGGTATATCATGGCTAAACATCATGATATACGGCCATCTGCTGTCTATGACGGCAGGGCCTTGGATCATATCGCCTGGTCACAAAAGTGGCGAGATGCGAGATACAATGACTGCTTTGCAGTCATTGTATCATGATTAAAAATCATGATATATGGCCATCTGCCACCTGTGGCGGCAGGGCCTTGCAATGCAAGCACTTGCGCACAGAGTGCGCAAATGCGCAATATAATAGCTGCTTTGCGGCTATTATATCATCTTTTTTCGCCGTTTTCCACTGTTTTTCCCAATGGCAAACAGAGCCAGGAAGAAAAAGGCCAGCCAGACCAGAAAAGCCGCCGTGGTGGACAGGGTGAGGGCGGTGGAGAAGTCCAGGTGGGTTAAGTCCTCCACCTGCTCGGTGAGGGTGGCCGAAACGGGCAAAGCCATGGGGAACAGCCGGGCCAGTCCGGCGATGAAGAAAGCCGACAGGCCGCCGTGAAGAAGCTTGCCGAAGAAGTAGGGCCGCACCGACAAATCGCTGTCCCCCACGAAGGACAGCACCTGGCAGTGAACCGAAAGCCCGGCCCAGCCCAGCATGAAGGCGGCCAGCTCCAGCCCACCGGCCCCGCCCAGCCCCCCCGACAGGCCGGATACCCCGGAGGAAAGCTCCACCAGTCCCACCAGAAGCTTTTCGGCCCATTGGCTCCGAAAGCCCAAGGGGGCCAGCAGGGCGGCCAGGGCCCTGCCCAGGGCCGGGATGGCCCCTGTGAGGGTGAGCAGGCGGATGACCACGGTGAAAAAGACTACAAAGGCACAGATGTTTAAGGTGGAGAGGAAGGAGTCCTTCACCGCCCCGGTGAAGGCGGCAGTGAGGCGGGGAGCCTCAAACCTGGCCCGGCGGGAGGGCTTCGATGAGCGGGCATCTCCGGCCTTGTAAAATCGAAAGAGAAGCCCCACGCAGACCGAGGCGGCGGCGTGGGCCAGATAGAGCAGAAGCCCCGCCTTGCCGCTTGAAAAGACCCCGGCCCCCACCACCCCCAGAATAAAAGCGGGGCCTGAGTTATTGCAGAAGGCCAGCATCCGTTCGGCCTCGGTTTTGGAGCAGAGGCCCTTTTGGTACAGGATCAGAGTGGTGCGGGCCCCCACCGGGTAGCCCCCCACAAAGCCCAGGGCCAGGGCGGTGGCCCCCTCACCCGGGACATGGAAGAGGGGTCCCATCAGGGGGGCGAGCAGGTTGCCCAGATAGGACACCAGACCCAGTTCCACCACCAGGGTGGACAGCACAAAGAAGGGGAACAGGGAGGGGATGATGACATTATAGCAAAGGGTCAGCCCATCCCGGGCGGCGGCCACCGATTGGCCGGGAAACAGGATAAGGGCGGCAATACAGCACAGAAGGGCACCCCCCACAAGGGCATCCTTCACCCTGGCATTGGACAAAAGTTTGGACAGCATTTCATCACCCCCAAAGCAAGAGTATGAGGCTCTTTTCCCCCATATGCGGAGGGACAGGCAAGTACAGGCCCGAGGGCACATAGACTGTTCGGACGGGGGGTGCGGTGTATGGAGGAAAAAAGCCGGGCGGCACGGATGATGGAAAAAACAGCCCAGGCCCTGGACCTGCCTGCGGATGGGGTGGCGGGCCTGCCTCACCTGTCCATGGTGGGGGATTTGGAACTGCGGATTGAAAATCACCGGGGCATCCTGGCCTATGGAACCGAGGAAATCCACGTTGGTGGGGGCAGGCTGGTTATTCGGGTGGTG
>CAZHWK010000267.1:0-3081 GCA_964536405.1 uncultured Oscillospiraceae bacterium | reverse complement strand
TCGGAAAAAGAAAAGTCGTTTGGCCCCCTGCGCCGGGGGCGGCGCAACGTCCTCGCCCTTCGCAAAGGGCGAAACTCCCCCTGTCGGGGCAACCCCGACAAGTTCCCTCGCCCCTCGCAATGGGCGAAACTTCCCCCCTGTGGCGGGGCCGCCACACGTTTCCTCGACCCCCGCAGGGGTCGAAATCCCCTCCCCTGTACCGAAGTCGGCACAGCGTCCTCACCGCTCGCAAGCGGCGAAGGAATGGCCCCCTCTCACTCCCAAGGCTCCTTGGGCCTGGTCCATCCCTCGGTGATATAGTCCTCCAGCCGACCCAGCAGCTTGGGGGTACACACGGCGGTAACCTCAATCTGCTCGGCGTACTCCACCTTTTCCACCTTGGCCTCCCGGTAGAGCATGTCCACCACGCCCCCCTGGTCATAGGGCAGGGCGAGTTTCACCCGGCGGGAGCCCTGATCCAGCCGCTTGCCGATTTTCTCGGTCAGCTGGTCCAGTCCCTCCCCGGTCTTGGCCGAGATAGACACAATATCCTCCCCGTGGGGCATAATGTCCCCAGTATACAGGTCGGACTTATTAAAAACTTCAATGCGTGGGGTCTGGGCCGCCCCCAGCTCGTGGATAAGCCGATCCACCACATCCGCCTGCTCCCGCCAGGCGGGGTTTGATGCGTCGATGACGTGCAGGAGCAAATCGGCAAAGGCCAATTCCTCCAGAGTGGCCTTAAAGGCATCCACCAGATGGTGGGGCAATTTGGAAATAAATCCAACCGTATCCGAGAGAAGCACGGTGCAGGTATCGGAAATCTCCAACAGGCGGGTAGTGGTGTCCAGGGTGTCAAACAGGCGGTTGTTGGCTGGAATGTCGGAGTCGGTCATGGTGTTGAGCAGGGTGGATTTCCCCGCATTGGTATAACCCACGATGGCCACCACCGGGACCTCATTTTTCTCCCGCCGTACCCGCTGGGTAGCCCGCACCCGGCGTACCTCGCCCAGCTCTTCCTCCAACTTGGCAATTTTCCGGCGGATGTGCCGGCGGTCGGTTTCCAGCTGAGTTTCACCGGGGCCACGGGTGCCGATGGGGGACTTTCCTCCGCTGGCCGTCTGGCGCACCAGATGGCCCCACATACCGGTCAGCCGGGGGAGCAGGTACTTGTACTGGGCCAGCTCCACCTGCAAGCGGCCTTCCCGGGTCTTGGCCCGCTGGGCAAAAATGTCCAGAATGAGGGCGGCACGGTCCAGCACTTGAACCCCAAATTCCTCGGTCAATACCCTCTGCTGGCTGGGGGAAAGGGGGTTATCAAAGATGACCATATCGGCCTCGGCATTTTGTACCAATTCCTTGACCTCGGCCACCTTACCCTCGCCAATGAAGGTGCGGGCCTCGGGGCTGTCCTTGCTCTGCATGGCCATGCCGACACACTGGCCCCCCGCTGTTTCCAGCAGGGCCTTCAGTTCCTCCAGGCTTTCTTCGTCGGCGTTCTCCTCCCGGGACAGGCTCCCGGCATGAAGGCCCACCAGCACGGCTCTGTTGATTTCTCGCTGGGTACTTTTCTTATCTATCATAATTCCTCCGGGGAGATGGCTTAGTCTTGGCGATAGGCCTCCACAATCTCTCCCACATACATGGTGTGAAAATCCTTCTGGGGGTAATTTTTGTCCCGGACCGCTTCGTCCAAGAAGCTTTCGGGGGTCATATCCTGGCGGTAGAGCTTGCGGCAGACCAGCACCAGTTCCCCCTGGGCCACATAGGGCGCCCCGCTGGGGTCTGTGGCCACACTCAGGCCGCTGGCGGCAAACTTATCCATGTCACGGCCGCTTTTGCTGCCGCAGAGGGCCAGGGCCTCCCGCTGTTCCCCCTCCTTAAAAAAGGTGAGGGTAAAGTAGTCCGAGCGGTCCACAAATTCCCGGGTATACCGCTGGGGCCTGACATAGATGGTGGCCACCGGTTTGTTCCAAAGTATGCCAAGGCCGCCCCAGCTGGCCGTCATGGTGTTGCAGTCCTCGGCCGTCCCGGCGGTGATGAGCATCCACCGATTGCCGATGAGGGAAAATACGTTCTCGCCCAAGTCTTTGGGGTCAATGAAATGGCGCATGGCAATACCCTCCCAGTTTGATATTACTTCTATTATATGCGTCCTGCGGCAAAAAGGAAACAGAAAAAATGTAAAAAAAGCCCGCACTTCAAGTGCGGGCTTTTGATATCGAGTTTCTGTCTTACTTCTCCAGACCAAACTTTCTGTTGAAGCGGCTGACACGTCCACCGGTGTCGACGACCTTCTGCTTGCCGGTGAAAAAGGGGTGACACTTGGAGCAAATTTCCACACGGATGTCCTGCTTGGTGGAGCCAGTCTCGATTACGTTGCCACAAGCGCACCGAATGGTGGTCTGTGTGTAATTGGGATGGATACCTTCCTTCATTTTGTGTTCACCTCTTTCTCGTTCAGGGTAAGGCGGCGCAGCAAACCTCCACGCCTTATAAACGCACTTGGTATGTTACCATAGCCGGAAGAAAAATGCAAGTCTTTTTTCCACTTTTTATTTATTGGCAAGTTTATACTTCTAGCAGAACAGGGGCCAACCTGTATCTGAAAAAAATTTAGGAGTGTAAACAACATGAAAATCAAAGTCATTGGTAAGGCCCATCTGGAAGGAACCAGTAAGCGCACTGGTAACAAGTACAATTTCAATCAAGTCCATTATAACGGCAAGGCCCGTGGTGTTGAGGGTCTGGCGGCTCTTACCATGAGCCTTGACCCGAACGAATATCCCATTGATACCATTGTCGTGGGTGGCGAATACAGTGTCGAGTTCGATAATCGTGGCTATATCCAGGAGTTTTCTCCTGTGTCCCGGTGAAGCCATATGGAGTGCATTTCGCCTGAATGTCCATATTGCCCAAGTTGTCCTCACGGCCTTGTTATATGGCCTGAATGGGTTGAAACCCAAGAGGATACTTATTTTGCGACAAGTGAGTGGGTTTGTACGCTCACGGGTAAAGGCAGGTGAATGAAATGGGCTTGTCACACTTAGACGACCCACGCCCATGCTCTCATTACGGCAAAAAGTGTGCTAAATGCCATCT
>CAZHWK010000266.1:0-3092 GCA_964536405.1 uncultured Oscillospiraceae bacterium | reverse complement strand
ACCGAAAACTTGGGGTACTCCTCCTTCATGTCCAGCCGGATATAAGGATAGCCCTTGTCGTCTTTGAGCAGAATGTTATAGTGGGGCTGATGCCGCTTGATGAGGGAACATTCCAGCACCAGGGCCTCAAACTCGCTGTCGGCAATAATGACGTCAAAGTGGTCCACCTGGCTGACCATGGCCCGGGTCTTTTCGGTGTGGGAGGCCAGGTCGGCAAAGTATTGGCTCACCCGGTTTTTCAGGGCCTTGGCCTTGCCCACATAGATGACCTCATTTTTGGCGTCCTGCATGATGTAAACACCGGGCTTCAAGGGCAGGGCGTGGGCCTTTTCCTTCAGCTCCTGAAATTTTTCCGACCGGCAAACCTTGGCCCAATCGGCCTCCCCGGCCGGTTTTTTTCGTTCTGCCATGCCCTTGCCCCCCTTTCCTATGCTATCATACCGCCTGCCGCCCTTGGCGGCAAAAATGCCCTTCCCACAAAAACGGCAAGTTACGGGCGATTATACCTTCTCTTCCGCCGGCGGCAGAAGAGGTTCATACATCATCATGGCGTGGTTTTCGCAAATATATTCATCCCCAATTTGCGCTCCGTTCCCATCAAAAACCCGGCGAAAGATGGTGTTGTGCCTAGTATAGCCGCCCCAGCGTTCCCCACGCATAAAGTGGTCCTTCTCATAAATCTCATAACGCAAGTTCTGAGGGCTGTCACAGTGCCACGCCCCCTCCAAATGGGTATCGGTCACCTGAAGGCAAAGCCTCCAAGTATGGGGGGTTCGATTTTCAATCATCAAATCTCTGTAGTTATAAGAGCAGGTGGCCCCACTTCCGAAGGGCTGCGTACGGCGGGAGTCGGGAAAGACATCATAGCTGTGGTGATGACGCTCGGTTACCGTGAGGGGCGTGTGCAGGGTCATCCAGTAAAGCAAATTGGAGCACTGGCACAGGCCGCCCCCAACGCCGGGCACCACCTGGCCCAGATGGAGTACCATCCCCTCCACATAGCCCTTACGCCGGGTCGGACGGCCGATGGCCCGCCAATAGGACAGGCTCTCCCCCGGCAGGAGGGTCAGCCCATCCAGCTTGTCCACCGCCAGCCGAAGATTGATTACCTTGTTTTCCTGCATCCACATGTCCACGTCCTTAAGCTGACGCATCAATGGGGTTGCGTGGTCGGCACAAAGGTACTGACACTCCACCTGAGGGCGGCGTTTGGCAAATTTCACGCCTCCGGTCAGCCACCACATCCAGCGGCCCATACAGTAATACTTGCTCCCCAGCCAGAGCCGCAGAGGGCTTCGCTTCTTTGGTTTTGCAAGCCACAGTTCCACAGCCCCTCACCTCCCTCATGCTTCTATTTTTTCACAGCCGCAAAGCGGCTTGCGGTAAATTGGCCTCGTTGGCGGTTCCCGGCCTAAGCCGGGGAGCCAATCGTGCCATTAAGCCGGTAAAATAACTGCTTTGCAGTTATTTTACCATATCGCTTTTACCCCGTCCATACAAAAAAGCCCCGGACAGTTGTCCGAGGCTTTTTTCAGCTTGTCTTATTCAGCAAAATCGCTGGAAATCAGAGCAATGAGGGCTTCCACAGCCTCCTGCTCGTCGGGACCGTCGGCAATGAGGTTGATGGCGGTACCCTTCACAATGCCCAGGGACAGAACACCCAGCAGGCTTTTGGCGTTGACACGGCGCTCTTCCTTCTCCACCCAAATGGAGCTTTTAAACTCGTTGGCCTTCTGAATAAAGAACGTGGCGGGGCGAGCGTGCAGGCCCACCTGGTTATTGACCACTGCTTCCTTAATATACATGGCTTTATCCCCCTACTACTAACGCTTTTATGGTATCCATAGCATACCAAATTTATGTCTAACAGTCAATGGCATTTTCCACAAAGATTTTACTTGAGAGTGACGACGGTCACGCCGTCCTCCCCCTCGCCATAGTGACCGGGTCGGAAGGACTTGACGTAACGGCTGCGCTTCAGGTGATCCCGCACTGCCTTTCGCACGGCTCCGGTACCCTTGCCGTGGATGACGATGACCTGTTCCAGGTGGGCCATGAGGGCGTTATCCAGGAAAATATCCATGGCGGCCACGGCCTCATCGCTCATCATGCCCCGCAGGTCCACCTCGGGAGAGGTCTTGAAGGTACGCAGGGTATGCTCGGCCCGCTGAACAATTTTCTTGGCCTGCTTCTTGGCGGCCGACTCCCCTTCCACCACACGGACCTCATCCTGCTTGGCAGAAATTTTCAGAATACCGGCCTGCAATTGCAGGGTGCCGTCCTTGCCCACTGACAAAACGGTGGCCTGGGCCCCCATGGAGAGTAGCTCCACCGTGTCCCCCACCACGGCATCCCGCACCTTGGGGGGAATTTCGGGGGCAGGCCTGGCCCCCAGAGCGGCATCGGCCTCGTTCAGGCTCCGGCGCAGGCCGGTACGGCCCTCGTTGATGGCCTGGAAGTCGGCGTTACGCCCCTCCTTCTCCTGGCGTTTGCGCATTTCGTCCAGTTCCCGGAAAGCCCGGTCGGCGGCAGCACGAGCCTCGTCCAGAATAGCACGGGCCTCGGCAGTGGCCTTTTCGGTGGCCTTGCGCCGCTCCTCCTCGATGCGCTGGCGATGCTCCCGGCTGGCCTTGGAGTTCTCCTCCATTTCCAGTCGGAGCTGGCGGGCCTCCTCCTTCTCCCGTTCCATCTCCTGCCGCTGGCGGTCCAGCTGGGTGAGCACATCCTCAAAGCGGACATTTTCCGCATCAATCCGCTCGGCCGCCTTGTCGATGATATAATCGGGCAGACCCAGCCGCTTGGAAATAGCGAAGGCGTTGGACTTGCCCGGAATGCCGATGAGTAGGCGGTAGGTGGGCCCCAGGGAATCCACGTTGAACTCGCAGGAGGCATTTTCCACCCCCGGCGTGGTCATGGCATAGACCTTCAGCTCGGCATAGTGGGTGGTGGCGGCCACGCTGGCCCCAAGGCCACGGGCACTTTCGATGATGGCGGCGGCCAAAGCGGCCCCCTCCACCGGGTCGATGCCCGCCCCCAGCTCGTCAAAGAGGATGAGAGTGTCCCGGTCGGTTTCGTTCAAAATTCCCACAATG
>CAZHWK010000265.1:0-3092 GCA_964536405.1 uncultured Oscillospiraceae bacterium | reverse complement strand
CTTACGCTAAAAACTTGCCACAGGCAAGTTTTCTTAACGCTGCAGCCAAAGAAAAACCGTGGCACTACCCGCCCCTGGTCAGGTCTACCGATGGTACCACGCCCGCCTCCAGCGGTCAAGGACCCTGTGAAACTAGACTTGCCAGCCCCCGCAACATGAGTAGGCCCACAAAAATTTCCCGCCAGCCCCCCGATACGAAGCAAACATGTTCCGTTATTGGTAAGATAGCACGGAGTGCGTCTGAGGGTGCGGGAACTCGCCGGGAACCCAGACGAAGCCCAGCGAAGCGGGTTCGTTTGGGAGAGGAGGAGCAAGGGAGCGTAGTGTGGAATGCCCTTCCGGGCGTTCCACATGGAGCGGACTTTGCGACGACGATGCGGGGCGGTGAATAGAAAACTAGCACCCCGGAGTGTTCGCTCCATTTTCTTTGGAAATCCAAAAGGCTTTTCTTTTCGGAAAAAGAAAAGTCGTTTGGCCCCTGCCGTGGGTCACGGCTCGTTTCCTCGACCCCCGCAGGGGTCGAACTCTCACGTCTTGGCCGGCGACCGGCCATCGCTCCTCGCTGTCCGCAGACAGCGAAACCCTCCCCCTGTGGCGGAGCCGCCACACGTTTCCTGCCCCTCACAAGGGGCACGCCATATCCGCAAGGCGGCAAGCCGCCGACGGTTATGCAGCCACCAAAACCCCCATCAAGGGAGGGCTTATCCATTGAATAAAACCGTTTTAATCACCGGCGGGAGCCGGGGAATAGGGGCGGCCACCGCCCGGGCCTTTGCCAAGGCCGGCTACCGGGTGGCCATCGGTTACCGTCAAAACCGGGACAAGGCCGAAGCCCTGGCCGCCGAGCTGGGGGGAATTGCCCTTCAGGCTGACGTGGGGGACCCCCACCAGGTGACCCAAATGGTTGACAATGTGTTAGAGAAGTTTTGTCAACTTGACATTTTGGTATGCAACGCCGGGGTGGCCTGGCAGGGTCTTTTGACCGACATGAGCTTGCAGGAGTGGCGTCAGGTCATGGCAACCGACCTGGATGGGGTTTTCCTGTGCTCCAAGGCGGTGTTACCCCACTTTATCCACCGAAAAACGGGTAAAATCATCACGGTTTCCTCCATGTGGGGCCAGGTTGGGGCCTCCTGTGAGGTGGCTTATTCGGCGGCCAAGGCGGGTGTCATTGGCTTTACCAAGGCCTTGGCCCAGGAGGTTGGGCCCTCCGGTATCACGGTGAACTGCGTGGCCCCTGGGGCCATTGCCACCGAGATGAATGGGCATCTTCCCCCGGAGGCCTTGGAAGAACTGGCTTCCAGCACTCCCCTGGGGCGTATCGGCACCCCGGAGGAGGTGGCCCAAAGCATCCTTTTTCTGGCCTCGGAGGGGGCGAATTTCCTCACCGGTCAGGTTCTCGCCCCCAATGGCGGACTGGTCATATAGAAGTTTTTTGCAAGGGTTTGGTCATTTTGTTGCACAACGGCCGCTCAAACCGGGTGGTCGTTGTGCTTTTTTATAGTTGACAATTTTGGGACGTAAGGCTATAATTGTCAACAACCTACCCGCACGGCACAGGCCGCCCTGGCAGGGGTTATTCCGGGGGCCAAACCCACGCATCCCCCTTTTTGGAGGTAGAATGAAATGAAACATCGTACTCTTGCGTTACTCCTGTCCGGGGTGCTCACCCTGGGTTTGCTGGCCGGCTGCGGCGGCGATAAGCCCGCCGACAACGGCGGGGTCGCCCCCTTCCAGCTGGGTGCTGTGGGCCCCCTCACCGGGGATGCCGCCATTTACGGTACCGCCGTGATGAACGGTGCTCAAATTGCGGTGGATGAAATCAATGCCAAGGGGGGCGATGTCCAGTTTGCCTTCCAGTCCGAGGACGACATGGCCGACGGGGAAACCTCGGTCAATGCCTATAACACCCTGATGGATAAGGGGATGCAGGTTCTGATTGGGCCTGTGACTACCGGAGCCGCTATCTCGGTTTCCACCAAGGTTTTTGAGGAGCGGGTCTTTGCATTGACCCCCTCGGCCTCCTCCAATGACGTCATTGACGGCAAGGATAATGTATTCCAGGTCTGCTTCACCGACCCCAACCAGGGCGTTGGCTCGGCCGACTATATGGCCGAGCACATGGCTGGCAGTAAGGTGGCCGTCATTTACCGCAACGACGATCCCTATTCCCAGGGCATCCGGGACACCTTTGTGGCCCGTGCCAAGGAGAAGAACTTGGAAGTGGTCTATGAGGGTACCTTCACCAAGGATACCCAGACCGATTTTTCCGTCCAGCTCACTGCCGCCCAGAGTGCCGGGGCTGACTTGATGTTCCTTCCCATCTACTATCAGCCCGCCTCGGTGATTTTGAGCCAGTCCAGTGCCATGGGCTATGCCCCCACCTACTTTGGGGTGGACGGCATGGACGGCATCCTGACCATGAAGGGCTTTGATGCCAGCCTGGCCGAGGGTGTGATGCTCCTGACCCCCTTCTCAGCCGACGCCGAGGATGAAATGACCCAGAACTTCGTCAAGACCTATACCGAGCTCTACGGCGAAACCCCCAACCAGTTCGCCGCCGACGGCTATGATGCGGTCTACATCATTTACGAAGCCATCAAGAAGGCCGGTTGCACCCCTGATATGTCTGCCGAGGCCATTTGCGAGGCTCTTATCCCCGTTATGACCGAAATTTCGGTGGACGGCCTTACCGGCGAAGCTATGACCTGGGCGGCCACCGGCGAAGTGGCAAAGGCCCCCCGTGCCGTGGTGATTGAAAACGGTGTGTACGTCACCCCCCACGCATAACACTGCATGATAGTATGAATAAGCGGTCTGCGGCTGCCGGGGATTTTCTCCGGCAGCCCCCGCTGTTTTATTCCCCTTCCATGGCAAAAACAGATGCGGCGAAGGACGTTCCCGCCCTTGTTTCTGCCATGGACCTGACAAAAAAAGAAAGACGAAGAGAGGTGCAAGTCCATGGAATTTCTCTCCTACCTCATCAGCGGCATCAGTCTGGGCAGCGTGTACGCCATCATCGCCCTGGGCTATACCATGGTCTACGGCATTGCCAAGATGCTCAACTTCGCCCACGGCGATATCATCATGGT
>CAZHWK010000264.1:0-3101 GCA_964536405.1 uncultured Oscillospiraceae bacterium | reverse complement strand
CCTTGGGGGCGGCCATGAACACGTCCACCCCGGCGGGGGGGACAATCTGCTGATAGCGGATATTAAAGCCATGGGCAAAGGCCAGGGCGTTGCCCTCGCTCAGGTTGGGGGCGATGTCCCGGTTATAGACCTCGGCCTGAACCTCGTCGTTGATAAGCAGCATGACAATGTCGGCCCACTTGGCGGCTTCGGCCACGGTCTTGACGACCAGACCGGCCTTCTCGGCGTTCTGCCAGTTCTTGGAGCCCTCCCGCAGGCCAACGCACACGTCGCAGCCGGAATCCTTGAGGTTCAAGGCATGGGCATGGCCCTGGGAGCCGTAGCCGATGATGGCAATCTTCTTGCCCTTTAAGTAACCCAGTTCGCAGTCCTTTTCATAATACATCTTTGCCATGGTGTAACACTCCTTTTTCAATTCAACGCTTTTTCTCAGTATCCCATGGTTGGGACAGGAAGAATGTAGCGAATGATACAATATAAACCCATTGGGGCTGTTTTTGCCGGAAAGATGGCCCTGTGACCGTGCCTAGAGGACATTTTTGCCCAGATTGAATTCCGCCTTTTCTTTGTTTTCGTCCCGGATGGTGTAGGCTCCACGCTCCAGGGCTATCATGCCGGTGCGAACCAGCTCCAGAATACCGAAGTTTTCCAGCAGCTTTTGAATGGCATCGGCCTTGCTTTCGTCCCCAATGAGGGCCAGGGTGAGGGAGCCCAGGGACACATCGATGATGGAGGCCCGGAAGATGTTGGCAATCTGAATGACCTCGTTGCGGATTTCCGGGGTGTCGGCCTTGACCTTGTAGAGGACCAGTTCCCGGCGGATGGACCGCTCGGGCAGCAGCCGCTGGACCGAATAGACCGGGAACAGCTTGCGAAGCTGGTTCATAATCTGGACGATCATGGGCTCATCCCCCAGCACCTCGATGGTGATACGGGAAACGGCCGGGTCGTCGGTGGTGCCCACGGCCAGGGACTCAATGTTATACCCCTTGCGGGAGAATAGGCGGGAAACCTGGCTGAGGACACCGGCCGAGTTTTCCACCAGCACCGATAGAGTGTGACGTTGCATGGCTTTCATTCCCTTCCCCCCTTAATCCAAAATAAAGTCGGTGAGCGGGGTGCCCGCCGAAATCATGGGATGGACCATGGCATCCTTGTCGATGGCGCACTCCAAGAAATAGGGGCCGCCCTGGTCCAGGGCCTGCCGGAAGGCGACTTCCAGTTCGGCCTGGGTGGCGCACCGCTGACCGGGCAGGCCATAGGCCTCGGCCAGTTTGATAAAGTCGGGGCCGAACTCCAAATCGCTTTGGGAGAACCGCTTGTCATAGATGAGGTTTTGCCACTGGCGGACCATGCCCAGAGTGTGGTTATTAAACAGCACGATGATGACCGGGATGCGGTAATGGGCCAGGGTGGCCATCTCGTGGCAGTTCATGCGGAAGGAGCCATCCCCGGTGCAGAGAACCACCGGCTTCTCCCCATTGCCCAGCTTGGCTCCCATGGCCGCCCCCAGGCCAAAGCCCATGGTGCCGAAGCCTCCCGAGGTGATCAGCTGGCCGGGGCGGGAGAAGTGGTAATACTGGGCCGACCACATCTGGTGCTGGCCCACGTCGGTGGCGATGATAGCCTCCCCCTGGGTGAGGGCCGAGATGGTTTCCAGAATTTCGTGGGGCTGAAGGGTGCCGTCCTGTTTAAGGGGTTCCTCGGGGAAGGAAAAGACCCACTTTTTCCAATCGGGATAGTCATGGGCGGGGAGAGCTTCGTTCAGAAGCTCCAGCACCCGTCTGGCATCCCCGATGATGTGGTGGTTGGTGGTGACGTTTTTGTCCACCTCGGAACGGTCGATGTCAATGTGAACGATTTTGGCATCCTTGGCAAAGGTGGCCGTATCGGTGGCCACCCGGTCAGAGAAGCGGCAGCCGATAGCGATGAGCAAATCGCACTGGCTGACGGCGTGGTTGGTGGCGTGGGAGCCGTGCATCCCAATCATGCCGGTAAAAAGAGGGTGATTGCCGGGACAGGCCCCGCCCCCCATGATGGTGGAGGTGACCGGTGCGTTCAGCCGCTCCATAAAGGTGCGGAATTCCGGTACTGCCCCACGGGAGCGAACCACGCCGCCCCCTACCAGCACAAGGGGCCGGCGGGCCGTTTCAATCATGGCCAGAAGGGTCTGAATGTCCCCGTGGTCAGGCTCGGGAATTTTCAGGTCGTGGCTGGCACGGCGGAGCATGGCCCCCAGGCGGCCGTGCTGGGGGTGCTGGTCCAGGGGCAGAGGTTCATAATCGGCCTCGGCCGCTGTGACATTTTTCAAAATGTCAATCAGTACCGGGCCGGGGCGGCCCGAGCGGGCGATGGCGAAAGCCTCTCGCACAATGTCGGCCAGGGTGTCAGGGTCACGCACCAGGTAGTTGCACTTGGTGATGGGCATGGAGATGCCCGTGATGTCCACCTCCTGGAAGGAATCCTTGCCGATAAGGTTTTCACTCACGTTGCAGGTGATAAAAACCACAGGGGAGGAGTCCATATAGGCCGTGGCGATGCCGGTGGTCAGATTGGTAGCTCCCGGCCCGCTGGTGGCAAAGCAGACCCCGACCTTGCCTGTGGAGCGGGCATAGCCATCGGCGGCATGGGCCGCCCCCTGCTCGTGGGCGGTCAAAATATGGCGGATGCGGTTTGCATAGCCACCCAGCTCCAGCTCGTCATAGACATTTAAAATAGTGCCGCCCGGATAGCCGAATACGGTATCCACACCCTGCTCCAGCAGGCACTCCATTAAAATTCTGGCACAGCGCATTTTCATGCGGGAAACCTCCTTCAAGCACGTTTGAATCGTATCAAAGCGCCCATAAATTTCAATTTTCCTCTTTTGTTTGGCTGGACCGACGGCATTTTTTCTGTGTGGATATGGGAGAAAATGCCGGATTTTCCTGCAAAAAGTCCTGCGTTTTAGCCTTTTTTACGGCTTCTCGGAAACGCTGCAAGGAAAAATTTTACACATTGCCGTGCAAAAGTGTTATGGAATATTCTACCGCCAGAAGCAGCGGTTTGTCAATGAAAAGAAAGGGGGCCTGTTTATGGAAGGTTCTCCAGAGAAAAAAGGC
>CAZHWK010000263.1:0-3142 GCA_964536405.1 uncultured Oscillospiraceae bacterium | reverse complement strand
GGACCGTTCCCACCACCTGGGACGAGATGTGGGAGCTGGGCGACAAGGCCAAGGCCGAGAATATCGCTCTGTTTACTTACCCCACCACCGGTTACTTTGATGCTTTCCTGTATGCTCTGATGTATTCCGTGGGCGGCCCCGAGTTCTTCGACGCCGCTACCCACTATGCCGAGGGCGTTTGGGAAACTCCCGAAGCCAAGACCTGCTTCGACATCATTGCCAAGCTGGCCACCTACACAAACCCCGTTACCCCTGCCCAGGCCAACGACAACGACTTTAAGCAGAACCAGCAGTTGGTGCTGGACAACAAGGCCCTCTTCATGCCCAACGGCACCTGGATTGTGGGCGAGATGGCCGATTCCCCCCGGGCCGATGGCTTCGAGTGGGGCATGACCGCCCTTCCCGCTGTCACCGCCGGCGGCGACGGCTACAGCTACACCTGGTTCGAGCAGGCCTGGATTCCTGCCGGGGCCGAGAACGTGGACGCTGCCAAGCAGTTCGTGGCCTTCCTGTACAGCGACAAGGCTTGTGAAATCTTTGCCAAGGGCGGTGCTATCCAGCCTGTGATGGACATTGCCAATATGCTCGAGGGCGACAACAAGATGTTCTACTCCATTTATGACAACGGCGCCAAGGCCGCCATGGGTGCGTTCGCCGCTTACGACTCGGTGGCCGGTCTGGGCACTGTGCGTGAAGTATTCCTGGACCCCGTGAACCAGCTGGTGTCCGGTAATCTGACCAAGGATCAGTGGGTGGCTGACATCATGGCCGCCAGCGATCAGATGCGGGCCAACCTGAAGTAAGTTGCCCCTGTCAGGAAATCACATAAATATCTGCCGATAAGGGACAGGGCGGTGAGTAGGGACCTGCTCACCGCCCTCCTTTTCGCCAAGGGTCTTTGTGTGAATAAGTTATACCGAAAGGGGTTGATACCGTGAAAAAAAGCAAAAGCCGTTCCCGCTTTTTGGCCCTGTGCCTTGCCCCGGCCACCATTCTGTTTTTTATATTTATGGTGCTGCCAACCATCAATGTGTTTCGGATGTCCCTGTTTGAGCGGGGAGCCTACTCCCCAACCGAAACCTTTGTGGGGCTTCAGAACTTTAAAATCTTGTTCCAGGACCCGAAATTTATTGTATCCATGCAGAACACCATTCTGCTCATTGTGGTGGTCACCCTTGTGACCTTCTTTTTCGCCCTCTGCTTTGCCGGTATTTTGACCCGGGAAAAAATTAAGGGTCAGAACTTTTTCCGCATCATCTTCTATATCCCCAATATTCTCTCGGTGGTGGTCATTGCGGGCATTTTTTCGGCCATCTACAAGCCTGAGAACGGCATGCTCAACAGTGTTTTGTCCATGCTCTCGGGGGAAACTGTGATGATTCTTTGGAAGGACCAGCCCATGGTTATCGTCAGCATCATGATTGCCATGGTGTGGCAGGCCATCGGCTACTATATGGTCATGTATATGGCCTCCATGTCGGCTGTGCCTGAAAGCCTGTATGAAAGCTCCTCGCTGGACGGGGCAGGGCGGCTGACCCAGTTTTTCCAAATCACCCTTCCGCTGATTTGGACCAACATCCGCACCACGTTGACCTTCTTCATTATCTCTACCATCAATATGGCCTTCCTCTTCGTGAAAGCCATGGTGGCCAAGGGAATGGCCGATGTGGGCCTTAGCTTTATGTACAACCAGAAGGACGCAGGCCTGTATGGCTACTCCATGGCCGCCGGCGTGGTGCTCTTTCTGTTCTCCTTCCTGCTGTCGGGCCTTGTGAATAAGGTGACCAAGCGGGATGTTTTGGAAATGTAAGGGGGTGGGAACATGAATACAAAGAAAAAGGGTCTGTCCGCCGACACCCTTTATAAAATTTTCATCTATGTGGCCCTCATCACCCTGGCCGTCCTTATCATTGTGCCTGTGGCCTGGGTATTCCTGGCCTCGCTGAAGGAAAATGCCCAGTTTTACGGCAACCCATGGACCTTGCCCAATGGTCTGCATTGGGAGAACTTTGTAGGGGCCTGGAATGCGGCCAACATGGGCAGCTATATGCTCAATTCGGCGCTGGTCACCGCTATGGCACTGGGTCTTTTGCTCCTTGTAGCCCTTCCGGCGGCCTATGCCCTCTCCCGCTTTCGGTTCAAGGGCAGGGGCTTTCTGCACACCTGCTTCATGGCCGGTCTGTTCATCAATGTCAACTACATTGTGGTGCCCATTTTCCTCATGCTCAAGGATGGGGACACTTTTCTAAAGACCATGTTTGGCCAGACCTTCCTGCTCAATAACCTCTTTATGCTGGCCGTAGTCTACGCCGCCACGGCTCTGCCCTTTACGGTTTATCTCCTTTCGGGCTACTTTGCCACCCTGCCCCACGACTTTGAGGAGGCCGCCTACATCGACGGAGCCAGCTATACCCGCACCATGGTGAGCATCATTTTCCCCATGGCCAAGCCCTCTATCATCACCATTATCCTCTTCAACTTCCTCTCCTTCTGGAATGAGTACATCATTTCCATGACCCTTATGAGCTCGTCCAAGGGGCCAAAAACCCTGCCCGTGGGCCTTTTGAACCTTATGCAGTCAGCCCAGTCGAAAACCGAGTTTGGGCGGCTTTATGCGGGCTTGGTACTGGTCATGCTGCCCACCCTCATCCTCTATATCTGCGTGCAGAAAAAGCTGACCCAGGGCATGACCGTGGGCGGGCTGAAAGGATAGGTGAGGCGTATGAAATTTTGGAAAGAGCATACCGCCCTGCGCATGGCGCTGATGCTGCTCACCTTTGTCTGCGGCATCGCCCTGCTGATCTACGGCTGGAGCCTCACCGGACAGCTGGGCGGGCTGGGGCTTATGCTGGCGGGCATCGCCCTGCTGCTGGGGACTCTGGCCCTCTATAACAAGCCCTTCGAGGAGCCGAAGAGCAAGAAATCAAAATCATAGGAGACGGTCATGAGCGAGATTGCACACAATAAGGGCCGGGTCACCATCCCCACCGACGTGGACGTGGTGCCCGAGACCCTGGAGATTTTGAAGCGCTGGGGGGCCGACGCCATTCGGGACTGCGACGGCACCGACTACCCCGAGGCCCTGAAATCGGTGGATGCAAAGGTTTATTCCACCTACTACACCACCCGCAAGGACAACGCC
>CAZHWK010000262.1:0-3179 GCA_964536405.1 uncultured Oscillospiraceae bacterium | reverse complement strand
GTCACGCCGGAGGTCGAGGGTTCAAGTCCCTTCCGCGTCGCCATTTGCTGCTATAGCTCAGTTGGTAGAGCGCATCCTTGGTAAGGATGAGGTCTCCAGTTCAAATCTGGATAGCAGCTCCAAGAGAAAGAGGACTACCCTTTGGGTGGTCCTCTTTTTTGTCTGACAGAAGGAGGATGTGCCGTGAGCCGGGAGATTGCCTTGAAGATAATTGGCCACATTGAAAGTGAATTTTCTAGTAAGTTTGGGGTACCCAGGCAGAGTGGGCTGGTAGAAGAGCTGCGGGCCAGAGTGATTTTTGAACCTGAGTTTCGCAACCCCGATGCGTTGCGGGGCATAGAGGGATTTTCCCATCTGTGGCTTATTTGGCAGTTTCATCAAGCCACTCGGGAGGCGTGGTCCCCAACGGTACGTCCGCCCAGATTGGGAGGGAATACCCGGATGGGGGTCTTTGCCACCCGGTCTCCCTTTCGACCTAATCCCATTGGGTTGTCCAGTGTGCGGCTGATCGGAGTGGAGCAGGATCGAGAGCTGGGGTCGGTGCTGGTGGTATCGGGTGCTGACCTGGTGAATGGAACCCCTATTTTGGATATTAAGCCCTACTTGCCCTATGGGGACAACCATCCTGAGGCGGTGGGTGGCTTTGCCCCGGAACGGGACAGCTTGCTGACGGTAGAGGCCGACCCTGCATGGCTGGAGCGAATTCCGACAGAAAAACGGGAGGCACTGTTGGGTGTGTTGGCCAATGACCCCAGGCCTTCCTACCAAAATGATTCGGAGCGAATCTATGGCATGGGCTTTGCGGGATATAATATCCGCTTTAGAGTGGAGAACGGCACTCTCTGGGTGGTGGAAATCCTACCGGAAGGGGAGAATTAGGTGTCTTTTCTCTGGGGGGATAGGCCAGAGTATGAGGTCGGCTGCTTGGGAACAGGATGAAGGGTTTAAAGGTAAGCCCCCGCCCTGTGCCGGACCCAAATTGCTATGGCCGGGGAGCCCCGGAGCCGGTTCTGCGGGAGCGACCGGGCTATATAACTGAGATAAAGAAGCCCCCCCCTTATGACGAGGACATAGCGACCTGCCAAGGCGAGGCATGGTGATATGGAAAATCCCCGCCTTCAAGGGCGGGGATTTTTAGATGCAGAACGTTGTTATGCCATGGTGGCCTTAGGGAGACAATGGAAAGAATAGATTTACAACATGAAACACTATGTGATATAATAGCCGCAAAGCGGCTATTATATCACGCATTTGTGCACGCCGTGCGCAAGCACTTGGATTGCAAGGCCCTGCTACCACGGGCGGCAGATGGCCATATATCATGGTTTTGAATCATGATATCCTAATCAGAAACATAGCCATGGAGTTCGACTTCGCATCCCTTGAGGGGAAGAGATAAGGGGCCGGAACCTGGCAGGCAAAGACAGAAAAAGACGGTATCTTTCCATGAAATATTGTAGTATATCAATGAGCCGGGGAGGGCTGAGCGTGGAGCAATTGGAACAGCTCAAACAGAGGTTGGAAACCGAACGTCCGGCAGCATGGGCCGAAATGCCTGATATTGCCCTGTATATGGATCAGGTGATTTCTTATCTGCCCCGTCAGCATATTCGCTTTGACGAGGGGGAGGGAATGACCTCTGCCATGGTCAACAATTACATCAAGGAGGGGCTTTTGCCCCGTGCTGACGGCAAGCGGTATAGCCGTATCCACCTGGGCTATTTGACCGCCATCAGTGCCATGAAACAGGTTCTTTCGGTCCGGGACATGGGGACCCTCATCCGGGCCGGAGAAGAGGGGAAAAACCCCGAGGAGCTATACGGGGTCTTTTTAAAGCAATTGGATGAGGCCTTGACGGATACGGCCCAGCGGGTGGTCCAGGAGGCCGGCCCCGAGGAACTGCCCAAGCTGGCCCTGGAACTGGCCTTGAGAAGCTATGCAGACCGACTGGCTTGCCAGCGGATGATTGAGCTGATGCGCCCGGACGAGCCGGAAAAAAAGAAGAAAAAGTGAGGAAATTGATATGAATGAATTTATCATTGTGACCGACTCGGCCGCCGACCTGCCCCAGGAAATGGTGCAGGAGATGGGGGTTACCGTCCTCCCCCTGCGCTTTACCATTGACGGGGAAACCCGGGAGGACCACCCCGACCGCCGGGCCATGCCCATTAAGACCTTTTACGGCCTGCTTCGGGAGGGCAAAACGGCCAGCACCTCGGCCGTCAATGTGGGGGATTATCACGACGCCCTGACCCCCATGCTGAAGGAGGGCAAGGATATTTTGGTGCTGGCCTTCTCCTCCGGTCTGTCGGCCACCTATCAGTCGGCTTCCATCGCCGTGGAAGAGCTTCGGGAGGCCTTTCCCCAGCGGAACATTTTGTTGGTGGACACCCTGTGCGGCTCCATGGGGGAAGGACTGCTGGTCTGGAAGGCTGTGCAGATGCAGAGGGCTGGTAAGTCCATGGAGGAAATCCGGGCTTGGGCCGAAAGCGTGAAGGGCAAGCTGGCCCATTGGGTGGCAGTGGATGATTTGGCGCACCTTAAGCGTGGCGGGCGGATTTCGGCCGCCACCGCTTTGGTGGGGGGAATGCTGTCCATCAAGCCCATCATTCACATGAATGAGGAAGGTAAGCTGGTCAGTGTGGATAAGACCCGGGGCCGGAGCGGCTCTCTGACCTATTTGGTGGAGAAGGTGAAGGCCGAGCTGGACCCTGCCTTAGGCGGTGAAGTCTTTATTAGCCACGGTGACTGCTATGAGGATGCCAAGAGCGTGGGCGATCGCCTGCTGGAAGCCGGGGTGGCTACCTCGGTGACCTATGGGGAGATTGGGCCGGTCATCGGGGCCCATACCGGGCCGGGTACCATTGTGGTGTTTTTCCTGGGAGGGGCACGATGAGCGACGTGAAGTGGCTGGAAATTACGCTGGATACCATCGCCTCCGAATTGGAAGGATTGACCGCCCGGCTGACCATGAATGGGATCACGGGGCTGGTCATCGAGGACGAAGAGGACTTTAAGCAGTTTCTGGAGCAGAACCGCCAATACTGGGACTATGTGGACGAAGAACTGGAGCAGGCCATGGCGGGGGCCTGCCGGGTAAAATTTTATGTGACCGACGACCCGGACGGCCAGGCCCAGCTTGCCAAATGGCTGGATGGGGTGAGCCAGCCCTACGTAGC
>CAZHWK010000261.1:0-3180 GCA_964536405.1 uncultured Oscillospiraceae bacterium | reverse complement strand
CATCTTCATGACCGAGGGAGAACTGCCCCTCACCGTGCTAAACGGCAAGCCCGGCTATATCAACTTCATGGATGCCCTTAACTCCTGGCAACTGGTCAAGGCCCTGAAGCAGGCCACCGGCCTGCCAGCCGCCGCCTCCTTCAAGCACGTTTCCCCCGCCGGGGCCGCCCTTGGCACCCCTCTCACCGAGGTGGAAAAGAAAATCTACTTCGCCGAAGACATGGACCTCTCCCCCATCGCCTGCGCCTATGTGAAGGCCCGGGGGGCCGACCGGCTTTGCTCCTATGGAGACTGGGCCGCTTTGAGCGACATCTGCGACGAGCAGATGGCCGCCTACCTGGCCTTGGAGGTATCCGATGGGGTCATTGCCCCCGGCTATACCGAGAAAGCCCTGGAAATCCTGCGTGCCAAGCGCAAGGGTGACTATAATGTGGTGCAGATTGACCCCAGCTACACCCCCAAGCCCCAGGAGCAGCGGGATATTTTCGGCATCCGCTTTGAGCAGGGGTACAATGACTTCACCATCGACGAAAGCCTGCTGGAGAATGTCATCACCGCCAACAAGGACATTCCCCAGAATGCCAAAAACGACCTGCTTTTGGCCCTCATTACCCTGAAATATACCCAGTCCAACTCGGTCTGCTATGTGAAAAACGGCCAGACCGTGGGTGTGGGTGCCGGTCAGCAAAGCCGCATCCACTGCACCCGTCTGGCCGGACAGAAGGCCGATACCTGGGCCCTGCGCCAGCATCCCAAGGTACTGGCTCTGGACTTTGTGGACGGCATCCGCCGGCCCGACCGGGACAACGCCATTGACATTTATATTTCGGACGAGTATGAGGACATTTTGGCCGACGGCGTGTGGCAGCAGAGCTTCAAGACCAAGCCCGAGGCCCTCACCCGGGAGGAGAAGAAGGCCTGGATTGCCCAGCAGACCGGCCTTTCCCTCGGCTCGGATGCCTTCTTCCCCTTCGGGGACAACGTGGAGCGGGCCAAGAAAAGTGGCGTGAGCTACATCGCCCAGCCCGGCGGGAGCATCCGGGACGATCATGTAATTTCCACCTGCGACAAGTACGGCATCGCCATGGCCTTTACCGGGATGCGGCTGTTCCATCACTAAAGGGTGTCTAGGGGGCATCCAATGCCCCCTAGATACGCCGTTTGCGAGCCAAACGGCGATACCCCCCGGTTTCGCCGCCATGCGGCGGGTAGAGGTGTTTTTCAGAGAAATGAATTCCCTGAAAAACAAATTTCAATTCATTTGCCCGAAGCAAATTTTGCCGAAGGGAGATTGGCTATGGAATTGCGTCAAAACGGGACCGGGGGCCTAAGTGCCTCCTGGCTGAAATATTTTGCCTGCGTATTCATGTTTATCGACCATCTGGCCCATGTATGGAACCCCTTTGTCACCCCGGAAACGGCCGGAACCTTTACCTTTTGGGGCAATACCATGTACTATCTGGGCCGGTTGGCCTTTCCCATCTTTGTATTTTTTGTGGCCGAGGGCTGCCGGAAAACCCATGATATGGGCCGCTATCTGCTTCGGCTTGGGGCCTTTGCGGCGGTGGCCCAGCTCCCCTTCTCCCTGCTCTTCCCGTGGGCGGGGGGCAGTATTATGCTGACCTTCTTCCTGGGTGCCCTCGGCGTTTTTTGCTATCAGAAGCTCTTGGGCCGCATTCCGGCCCCGGCGGCCCTTCTGCCCGCCGCTTTCTTTGCCCTTGTGGCCGAATGGCTGAACTCGGACTACAGCTGGCTCGGGGTTCTACTGGTCATGACCCTCTATCTCTGCGGGGACAGCCGCAAAGCCCAGCTTCTCTGCCTGGGAACGGGGCTTGCCATCTTCTACCTGGTGCGCTCTCCCCTTGGCTATCTGTCCAATTGGATATTGCCCGGCTCCCCCTTCCTGCCCGCCCTGGCCCGGGTGCTGCCCCGCTATTTGCAGATGTATCTTTCCTTCCATCTGGCCACGGTGTGCTGTGCCCTTCTGTCCCTTATTCCCCTTTATTTTTATAACGGTCAGCGGGGCAAAGGGAGCAAATGGTTTTTCTACTGGTTCTATCCGGCCCATCTGCTGGGCCTTTGGGGCCTTCGGCTCCTCATTTCATAAGGAGGTTCCCCTATGAACATTCTTGTCATCGGCGGCGGCGGGCGGGAACACGCCATCTGCGCCGCTTTGGAAAAAAGTCCCCAGGTGGATAAGCTGTTCTGCGCCCCCGGCAACGGCGGCATTGCCCAGCTCGCCACCTGCGTGGATTTAAAAGCCACCGACATCCCCGGCATTCTGGCCTGGGTGAAAGCAAACCCCACCGACTTTGTGGTGGTGGCCCCCGACGACCCCCTGGCCCTGGGCCTGGTGGACGAACTGGAGGCCGCCGGTATCCCCGCCTTCGGCCCCCGGAAAAATGCCGCCATCATTGAGGCCAGCAAGGACTTTTCTAAGTCCCTCATGGCCAAGTACGGCATCCCCACCGCCCGCCACAAAACCTTCACGGAGCTGGATAAGGCGTTGGCCTACCTCCATGAGCAGGGAGCCCCCATCGTGGTTAAGGCCGATGGTCTGGCCCTTGGCAAAGGGGTCGTGGTGGCCCAGACGGTGGCCGAAGCCGAGCAGGCCCTGCGGGAGATGATGGAGGACGGCAAGTTCGGCTCTTCCGGCTCCAAGGTGGTCATCGAGGAGTGCATGACCGGCCCCGAGGTGACCGTTTTGGCCTTCTGCGACGGGGAGCATCTTCTCCCCATGCCCTCCAGCCAGGACCACAAGCGGGCCTACGACGGCAATGAAGGCCCCAACACCGGGGGCATGGGGGCCATCTCCCCCTCCCCCAACTACACTCCCGAGCTGGCCCAGCGGTGCATGGAGGAAATTTTCCTCCCCACCGTGGCCGCCCTCAAGGCCGAGGGCCGTCCCTTCCGGGGGGTCATCTACTTCGGCCTGATGCTCACCCCCGAGGGGCCCAAGGTGGTGGCGTACAACGCCCGGTTTGGGGACCCCGAGTGCCAAGCCGTTCTCTCCCTACTGGAAAGCGAGCTTTTAGACATTTTTATGGCCTGCCGCACTGGCACGCTGGACCAGGTGGACATCCGCTGGAAACAGGAAGCGGCCTGCTGTCTGGTGCTGGCCTCGGGGGGCTATCCCGGCGACTACCGGAAGGGCCTGCCCATCACCGGCCTTGACCGGCT
>CAZHWK010000260.1:0-3183 GCA_964536405.1 uncultured Oscillospiraceae bacterium | reverse complement strand
GTTCTGAACCATCCACTCCCCGTCCTTTTGGCAAAAATTTTGCCATATATCCCTATTTTCACTTGGAATCCACCAAGGATTCCTGCGGAAAAATAGCTCATCTGGCCAAATTTTTGCTCAAATTTCCAGGCACAGCGACTTTTCAGAAAGGCTCTAGGGGGGGAATCACAATGACTCGGAAAACAATTTGGAAAAGCATTTTTGTGCTGACGCTGTCAGCCATGGCGATTGGCCTCTATGCCCATAGAAATCCAACGGGCAGTGGTTTGGAGTATTTCAACCAATTGGGTCGTTATGAGGTTTGCATCATAGATCGAAATTATGATGGCAAACCCTTGGATGAATGTGAGCCCAAGCTTATATTGAACGAAGCCCAAAAAGCCCAACTGCAAACGCTGGTGTCCGATACAAAATTCAAGGTGACCAACTCCATGCACGGGTTTGATGGGATGTACAGCGTGATCCTGTTTGAAGATGACCAGCCTCTGGCCGTCATGTATGTGTTTGACAACAATCAAACAGAGCTGGAAACCTTCTCCAAAAAGTCACCCTATCAATTTTTGAAACACGACAACCAGCTTTATGACAAAATAACCGAACTGATACAGGGTGCTTTCCCTTGACAAGCCCGAAGAGATTTGATATAAATAATGGTAGCTGTATGACTGACGGAAGTGGACAGACCACGTGGAGTACAGCTGCGGAGCATTCCGCTTTTGCCGACCGTCTGGGCGTACTACATACCGTAGTGCGTCCTTTTTTGTTTCTACTCATGTTTCAAAGCAGGACGCCATGAAGGAGGAAATGTTTATGAAAACCGACATCGAAATTGCCCAGTCCACCCCCATGCGCCCCATCACCGCCATCGCCGAGGTGGCCGGTGTGGACCCCAAATATCTGGAGCTTTACGGCAACCATAAGGCCAAGGTGGACTACAACCTCCTGCGGGAGACTCCCTCCCCCGACGGCAAGCTGATTTTGGTCACCGCCATCAACCCCACCCCTGCCGGGGAGGGGAAAACCACCACCACCGTGGGTCTGGCCGACGGTATGCGCCGCATCGGCAAAAAGACGGTGGTAGCCCTGCGGGAGCCCTCTCTCGGCCCTGTGTTCGGGGTCAAGGGCGGTGCCGCCGGAGGCGGCTATGCCCAGGTGGTACCCATGGAGGACATCAACCTCCACTTCACCGGGGACTTCCACGCCATCGGGGCGGCCAACAACCTGCTGGCCGCCATGCTGGACAACCACATTCAGCAGGGCAACGCCCTGGGCATCGACGTGAAGAAAATCACCTGGAAACGCTGTGTGGACATGAACGACCGCCAGCTTCGCAACATTGTCAACGGCCTGGGCGGCCGGATGCAGGGGGTCCCCCGGGAGGACGGCTTTGACATCACGGTGGCCAGCGAGATTATGGCCGTCCTCTGTCTGGCCAGCTCCATCACCGACCTGAAAGAGCGGCTGGGCCGCATCATCGTGGCCTATACCTATGAGGATAAGCCGGTAACCGCCGCCGATTTGAAGGCCCAGGGGGCCATGGCCGCCCTGCTCAAGGATGCTTTGAAGCCCAATCTCGTGCAAACGCTGGAGGGGACCCCCGCCTTTATCCACGGCGGCCCCTTTGCCAACATCGCCCACGGCTGCAACAGCGTCATGGCCACCCGCATGGCCCTCAAGCTGGGGGACTACGCCGTCACCGAGGCCGGCTTTGGGGCCGACCTGGGGGCGGAAAAATTCCTGGACATCAAGTGCCGCCTGGGGGGCTTCACCCCGGCCGCCGTGGTGCTGGTTGCCACCGTCCGGGCCTTGAAGCACCACGGAGGCTGTCCCAAGGCCGAGCTGGGGGCGGAAAACCTCACCGTTCTGGAAGCCGGTCTGCCCAACCTCTTGCAGCATGTGGAGAATATCACCGGGGTCTACCACCTTCCCTGCGTGGTGGCTATCAACCGCTTCCCCACCGACACCGAGGCAGAGCTGAAGCTGGTGGAGGACAAGTGCCGTGCCCTGGGGGTCAACGTGGCCCTCAGCGAGGTCTGGGCCAAGGGGGGCGAGGGCGGCGAAGCCCTGGCCCATGAGGTGGTCCGCCTGTGCGAGGAAAAAAGCGACTTCACCTATGCCTATGAGGATACCCTCACCATTGCCGAGAAAATTGAAGCCATTGCCACAAAAATCTACCACGCCGACGGGGTGAGCTTTGCCCCCAACGCAAAAAAACAGCTCGACCAGCTGGCCGCCCTTGGCTTTGACCACATGCCGGTCTGCATGGCCAAAACCCAGTATTCCTTCTCGGACGACGCCTCCCTGCTGGGGGCACCCAAGGGCTTTACCGTCACGGTTCGCAACGTAAAGGTGTCGGCCGGTGCCGGCTTCCTCGTGGCCCTCACCGGGGATATTATGACCATGCCCGGCCTGCCCAAGGTTCCGGCCGCCGAAAAAATTGATGTGGACGAGCAGGGCCGCATCACCGGCCTGTTCTAAGCCATGGGGATGCTTTCGCCTGCCGAAACCGTGGGGGCCTACTGTGCCGCCGGGGTCAAAAAATGCGCCCGTTCCTCCTTCAACACCTTCTTGCTTGCCATCCTGGCCGGGGCCCTCATCGCCCTGGCCGGGGCGGCCACCAATACCGCCGCCCACACCGCCCAGAGTGCGGGGGCCATCCGCCTTATTTGCGGCCTTTTGTTCCCCTTTGGCCTGGCCATTGTTATTTTGATGGGCACCGAACTTTTTACCGGCAACTGCCTCATCTGCATCTCCCTGGCCGATAAAATGGTCACGGCCCGGGCCATGCTGACAAACTGGGTGCTGGTCTACCTGGGCAACTTTGTGGGCTCGGTGGCGGTGGCCGCCGGGTGTGCCTTTTCCGGGCAGATGAACTATTCCGGGGGCGGGCTGGCCCTCTTCACCATGAAGCTGGCTGCGGCCAAGTGCGCCCTTCCCTTTTGGGGGGCGGTCATTCTGGGTATTCTATGCAATCTGCTGGTCTGTCTGGGGGTACTCTGTGCCATGACGGCCGCCGACACCACGGGTAAAATCCTGGGGGCCTTCCTCCCGGTGGCCCTTTTTGTGCTGTGCGGGTTTGAGCACAGCATCGCCAATATGTTTTACATCCCCGCCGGGCTTTTTGCCCAGAGTGTCCCGGCCTATGTCCAGCTGGCCGCCGAGCAGGGGCTTGACTTGTCTGCC
>CAZHWK010000259.1:0-3204 GCA_964536405.1 uncultured Oscillospiraceae bacterium | reverse complement strand
AACCCCTCCTTTGTATGTGGGAAAGCTCAGACTTCCGGTGCGGGGGTCACGGGGAGCGTTTCAGTGGGGGCCGGCTCGGCGGAAGGTTCGGGGGCAGGGGACGGTGCGGGGGTGGCAAACTCGGGAGGCACAGAAGGCTCCTCCACCGGGGTGGTGGTCGGTACAGGGCTGGTGGTCACCTCGGCAGGGGGAGCGGTCACCTCCGGAGCGGGGGTGGGAGCAGGGGTAGGAGCGGGGGTAGGAGCGGGGCTCGGTGTGGCGGAATTGGGGTCATAGAGGTGAGCGTCAGCGGGGTTATAGAGAATGACCCTGTCCCGCTTTTTGTAATTGCTCACACTTTCCAGCGTGCGGGAGAGCAGAGTGCCGTCGGCTTTGTAGACACAGCGGTATGCCTCCACCTTGCGCCCGGTATAGGGGGTGACGCTCTCCTTGGTAGTGCCTGCGGGAACCGAGGGGTCTGGCTTGTAAATGGTTTCATAGTCGGTGGTGGAGATGCGTTTGCTCTCCATTTTGACATAGGTGTCGTCGGTTTTGGTGCCGTAGATTTTCACGCTCAGCCAGCGGGAACCGTCCTTGTCATAGCTTTCGGCCACCACCTTGATGGGGGAAGGGGTGTTGTTCTGAAAGCGAAAATCCAGAGAGCCAAAGAATACGGTAGCGTCCATCCCGTCGGGGACGTAGCCCACAGCAAAGCTGTGGTTGCGCCGCTCCACAATGCTGAGATTGGAGTTCAGGGCGGCGTAGTAGACCGTGGAGGACACCTGGCAGATGCCGCCCCCCACTTCGTCCACCGTTAGGCCGTTGACATAGCTGGGGGCGGGACGGAAGCCGTTGGCCACCGTCCGGGGCCCGGTACATTCATTGTAGGCAAAAATCCCTTCGGGGAGCAAAATGGTGCCGTTGACCAGCTCGGCGGCCAGCTTCACGTTCTGCCTGCGGTTGGCAACTCCACGGACCCTGGACGTGGCCTCGCCCAACAGGTCCTGAAAGAGGGTGGCATTTAATTGCTCGGTGGTCATGGCCGGTGGGGTAAGGGTGAGAGGAATTTCCAGAGCGGCCCCATCCCGGGCACTGTCAAAGCGGTCGGCCGCCTGATTTATGTCCAGACTGACCCCGGTGACCGAGGGGAGAATTTCCATGGTTTCGGGGTTCAGGGAGGCATCGGCAGGAGCCACATAAAGCTCGTCGGCCAGGGCCTTCCAGTCCATGGGGGTAGGGGGAACCGGAACAGGCTCCAGCCGAAGGGGTTCCTCCACGTTCTTGCCGTCGGCCTTGGCACGGATGGCGGCAAGCAGACTGTCCCGCACAGCGGGAATATCGTATTGAAGACCGGTGGTGCCCTTGACCACCTGAATACTCTGCTCACCCACGGTGTAAGAGGTCTGAATCGGAGGGACTTCATAGGGGGCCAGCAGAGCGGTCAGCTTGCCGTCATAGGCACTGGCATCTATGGAAGGAGCAATAGAAGTCGCTTGGAAGAACCCGGCCAAAAAGCGATAGCCGTAGCTGAAAAAGTGCCCTTCCCGGCCCACCTGGTAGGCCAAATCAGCTGATACGGCTGCGTCCACCACCACATCAGAGCCGCTCAGCTGGGCCGAGCCGTCGGTCCCATAGGACAGGGAAAGGGTGACCTCGGCAAACTTACCGTCAAAGTGAGTCTGGATTGCCTGGGTAGCCTGGGTCTGGGTCATGCCGCCAAGCTTCAGCTCTCCCCGGGCCGAAACGCCGGGCAGGATGCGGCCCCCAAAGGCCACATAAAGGCACAGGGCGGTGTAAATAAGGGCCAGCACCCCTGCCACGACCACACTGATGACCAGGGCTTTTTTAGGGCATGAGGAAGGAAGCAGACGTTTTCCGCCTGTGGGCTCTTTCCGAATTTCGTCGTCCATTTGGTTCACTCCAATCTTGGAAGGGCATATAATTTTACTGGTATTATATGTGTTTATGCAGGAAAATGCAATGACAGAACGGTTACAAGCCGCTTTACACGGCGGCGGTTTAGGTGTATATTAAAAGCAATTGTGAAAATGGATCCAAGGAGGGCGCACCGTGAACAAAAATAACCCCAACGTAGGTGGCTGGATTGCAACCATTATTATGCTGGCGGTCTTTCCGCCGGTGGGAATTTTTCTGCTTTTCCGTCAGCTCATGGGCTATGGGGGGAAAAGCGGGTCCTCCTCCCGTCCCCGTCAGCACCCCTATGACATTCAGCGGGAGCAGGAACGCAGCAGTCAAGAATACAACTATAACTATCAATACGAGTACCACTATGACCGGGACGAGCTGAAAAAGGGAGAAGCGGGCGGGCGCAGAGATCAGGGCGATAAAGGCCGGGCAACTAAAAGCCCGCCCTCCAATGCCGCACAGTTGAACCTGAACCACGGCAAGACCATGACCGTGGTGGGGGCTATTATGGCGGCTGTATTTGGGATAGGGGCGGTTTCGGAATTTCTGGAATATTGGGCCTGGGGCGGCTTAAGCTATGCCTGGTCGGAGCTTATTCCAATCATAGGCTTTTGTATGGCCGGGCTTGTGGTGATGTATGCCGGTCTGTTCCGCACCAAGAAGGGCAGACGCTTTACCAAGTACCTGACCCTGATCGGCAAGCAGAAAAGCGTGTCGGTGGCTACCCTGGCCAGTACCATGGGCAAGTCGGTGCGCAAGGTCTATGACGATTTGGATGAAATGCTGGAGCGGGGGCTGCTTCCCACCGGGTATCTTGACCGGGGCAACGGACTGCTTGTTCTGTCCGATGAAGGGGTAAAGGAAGCTCCCAAGCCGAAGAAAAAGACCGCCGAGGAGGAGCTGCGGGAGGACAATTCCATCCTCCGGGAAATTCGGGAGGTCAATGATGCCATTCCCGACCCAACCATGTCGCTGAAAATCAGCCGGATTGAGGAAATTACCGGAAAAATTTTGGGGTATCAGCGTAAAAATCCGGGGAAGGATGCCGAGCTGCGATCCTTTTTGGACTACTATCTGCCCACCACCCTGAAAATTCTGCGGGCCTATGCCCAGCTGGATGCCCAGGGCATCCAGGGGGAGAACATCTCCTCGGCCAAGGAGCGGATTGAAGGAATGATGGATAAGGTTGTGGAGGGCTTTGAAAAGCAGCTTGATAAGCTGTTTCAGGCCGATACCCTGGACATTGCCAGCGACGTGCAGGTGCTGGAGCAAATGCTCCACAAGGATGGCCTCTCTGGG
>CAZHWK010000258.1:0-3229 GCA_964536405.1 uncultured Oscillospiraceae bacterium | reverse complement strand
CCTCGGCCAAGTGGTGAACTTCCCCCTGATGGTTAAAGGCCGAAAAGCTGGCCCGAACCGTCCCGCCCTCCAAGGTACCGGCCGAGCGATGGGCATAAGGGGCACAGTGATAACCGGCCCGGACGGCAATGCCTGCCTCCCCCAACCGGGCCCCCATTTCTTCACAGTCCATCCCTGCCACCGTGAAGGAAAGAACCCCTGCCTGGGTTTCGGGAAAGCGTGCGGCATACACCGTGACACCCTTAATATTTCCGAGTTCCCGAACTGCTGTATGGGTCAGGGCCCGCTCATGCTCCAAAATCCGTTCAGGACCTTGGGCTCGGACATAGCGTATTCCCTCCACCAGGCCGGCAATACCGCAGACATTATGGGTTCCGGTTTCCAGCCTGTCAGGGAGAAAGTCCGGCATTTCCTGGGAGAGCGATATGCTCCCCGTCCCGCCTCGCATCAACGGCCGCCCAGTCTGCGCACAGAGAAGCAGACCGGTCCCCTGTGGTCCGTACAGCCCCTTATGTCCAGGCATGGCAATAAAGTCAGCCCCAAGCCCTTCCATACTTACCGGCAGACAGCCGGCCGATTGGGAGGCATCCACGATAAAGGGAACCCCCCGCTCCCCGCACAGGTGAGCCATTTCCTCCACAGGCAAAATATAGCCAAACACATTGGATACGTGGGTAAACACCGCCCCATCTACCTCAGGGGTAAGCTGTTCCCGAAATCTCTCCAGCAGTAAATCAGGTCGAAACAGGGGCGAAGTGGCCACCTTGATGGTCACCCCCATGGCCTCCAGAGGGCGGGTGACAGCGTTATGCTCATAGCCCGTGGTCAAAACGGTGTTTCCCGGCCGAAATAAACTTTGAATGGCGATGTTCAGGCCGTGGGTTGCATTACATGTGAAAACCACGTTTTCCGGACTGGGAAGATGAAAAAGCGCAGCCGCCTCCTCCCGGCAGCGAAAAACGGTATCGGCAGCCAGCATGGCAGGCTGATGCCCGCCACGACCAGGGCTCGCCATCTCTCCTATGGCTCTGGCTGTCGCCCTGGCAACCTCAGGAGGCTTTTGCAGGGTGGTGGCAGCACAATCCAAATAGACCATCAGAAATCCACCTCCATAAACCCGCCGCCCTGCTGACTGAGGAAGATGCGGGAGGGCGATAAATCCGCCCTGCTCAAAGCGGCCAGTGCCCCGGGCAGATGCCGCTGGGTTACCCGTACTACATGGCTACACCCCTCCAAAGCCACCGTAGCTGGGGCACGCTGGATTGGTGCCGAAATTCCGACCCGCTCCAAAACAGAAGCCGTTCTCTGTGCGTAGGTGAGAGAACGGCAGACAATTAAATAATATGGCAGCAAGGAAAACACTCCTCTCGCATTATAGTATGCAAAAGAGGAGTGTCTTGTTCTTTTATTCTGTGATACGTTCCAGCAGGCAAACGGCATGGGCGGCCATCCCCTCTTCCCGCCCGGTAAAGCCAAGGCCCTCTTCGGTGGTGGCCTTTACATTTACCTGTTCAGGCAAAACACCCATAATGCGGGCTAGGTTTTGAGCCATGTTCGGAATGTGGGGAGAAAGTTTTGGAGCCTGGGCCAGGATGGTGCAATCGGCATTGACCACCTGATATCCTTTTTCTCCCAGCTTCTCCATGACACTGCCAAGAAGAACAAGGCTTGAAATGTCCTTAAAAGCGGAATTGCTGTCCGGGAAAACATGGCCAATGTCCCGAAGTCCGGCCGCTCCCAGAAGCGCATCCATGAGTGCGTGGGTCAGCACATCGGCGTCTGAATGGCCCAGCAAGCCTTGATGATGAGGAATTTCCACCCCGCCTAATATCAGTTTACGCCCTGTGGTCAGCCGGTGTACGTCGTATCCATGTCCAATTCTCATCGGTTTTCCCTCCACGCTAAAATAGCCTCTCCAACCGCCAAGTCCACCGGCGTGGTAATCTTGATATTTTCGTATGTACCCTCGGTCAGACTTACCGTCATGCCAAGCCGCTCCACAGCAGAACAGTCATCGGTCAAGGCAGCCCCCTCTTCCTCGGCCCGTGTCAGAGCCGCCTTGATGAGGGATGCTTCAAACACTTGCGGTGTCTGCACAGCGTAAAGCTCGGCCCGGTTCGGAGTATCCAAGACCAGCCCGCCCAAAGCCCGCTTCACGGTGTCTTTCATAGCAACGGCGGGGGCGGCAGCTCCGGTTTGGGCAGCCTTCTCAATCACGCTGCGAAGGACTTCGGTGCTGACCAGTGGGCGAGCCCCGTCATGGATGCCAATAAGCTGGGCCTGAGTGGAACACTCGCTTACCCCCCGAAGAACCGAGCGGGTTCTGGTGTCTCCACCGGCCACCACTTTCGTGACCTTGGAAATGCCAAAATCACGGCAAAGCCCCCCTACCTCAGGAACAAGATCCCCCCGGGTCACCACCACCAGTTCGTCAATTTGAGCACAATTTTCCAGCGCAAGCAGGGTCCGGACCAGTATTGGAATTCCGTCCAGGGGCAACAGCATCTTGTCTATTCCCTCCATCCGTGTGGATGAGCCGGCAGCGGCCACCACAACCGAGCAAAAGGGCGTATTCCCTCTCTTAACACGTTTAAAAAACGGAGACATATGGGTACCTCCCTACAAAAAAGGAGCCCTACGGCTCCTTTTCAAGATAACAAAATGTATTATACCAAAACCTGGTTTATGCGAGCTTCCATTTCTTCATAGGTGCAGCTTCTGGAAAGCACCAGCTCGGAAATTAAAATCTGCTTGGCCGAATGGAGCATTTTCCGCTCACCGGTGGACAGCCCACGCTCACCATCCCGAAGGACTAGTCCCTTGACCACACGGGCCACTTCGGTTAGGTCTCCACTTTTGAGCCGAAGCATATTTTCACGGTACCTCTGGTTCCAGTTGGAGGTCATATCAACCTCAATCTCTGGAATAGAAGCAATCACACGGTCGGCTTCAGCGGGCTCCACAATGGGACGAACCCCAATTTCCTCACTGTTTGCGGTGGGTATCATGACCAGCATACCGCCAACAGGAATTTTCATAATGTAGTATTCCCGAATGATGCCGTTAACCTTCTTTGTGACGATACTGTCCACAACACCCGCACCGTGCATGGGATGGACGATTTTGTCCCCAATCTGGAACATGACACACCTCCTTTATTCAATACACCAGACTTAACTAATAGTATAATAGCATTATAGCCTTTTTTCTAAAATTTTGCAAGGCAATC
>CAZHWK010000257.1:0-3234 GCA_964536405.1 uncultured Oscillospiraceae bacterium | reverse complement strand
TTGGTAGACTTTTCATTTTTGACCCTTTTCAAAGCCTTGCAATTCCAAGGCTTTGCACCCCCTTTTTGGTAGACTTTTGGTAGCCCAACCCAATTTTAAGGCAACAAACAGATACAAAAAGTAATATTGGAAATCTTCAGCCAGGCTCTATAGCATCTACATGACAGAAAAATTTCAAAATTTTCAATGCTGTCGATAAATTTCTTTTGATTTTACATACTATAGATGGTATAATGACGATGAATTTTAATGTGCTGTCTTAGGGTAGCCGTTCAACTATACGGAGCCGGGGCCCTCTTGGCCCCCTTCAACAATGGAAAATGAGGGTGTAGGATTGACTAAGTATGTAATTCGCGGCGGCACTCCGCTGCATGGTGAGGTTTCTATCAGTGGTGCAAAAAACGCCGCTGTTGCTATTCTTCCCGCGGCTCTTCTGGTGGATGGCACCTGCCGCATTGAGAACATTCCCCAAATCAGCGATGTAACCTTAATTTTAAAAATCTTGCAGGAATTGGGTGCCGATGTCCGCACGGTCAACCGCAGCACGGTGGATATTGACTGCTCCCATATCCGCAACGGACAGGTTCCCTACGAATTTGCCCGCAAAATTCGGGCCTCCTACTATTTGATTGGCGCTCTGCTGGGCCGGTTCGGCTCGGCTGAGGTGCCCCCTCCCGGTGGGTGCAACCTGGGCGGCCGCCCCATCGACCAGCACATCAAGGGCTTTGTGGCCATGGGTGCCGATGTGGATGTCAGCGGTGGCTTCATTCACGCTAAGGCCCTCAATGGCCGGATGCAGGGTGCCCAAGTTTATCTGGATATGGTTTCGGTGGGCGCCACCATGAACGTCATGCTGGCCGCTACCCTGGCCGAAGGCATGACTGTCATCGAAAATGCCGCCAAGGAACCCCATATCGTAGACCTGGCTAACTTCCTAAACTCCATGGGCGCTGACATCATGGGGGCCGGCACCGATGTGATTAAGGTCCGGGGTGTCAACCGCCTAGGTGGTGGCTCCTATTCCATTATCCCCGACCAGATCGAAGCCGGCACCTACATGGCCTGCGTGGCCTCGGCCGGGGGCGAGGTTCTGGTCAAGAATGTCATTCCCAAGCACCTGGACTGCATCACCGCCAAGCTGGTGGAGATGGGGGTCGAGGTGGAGGAGCGGGATGATGCCGTTCTGGTCCGCAGCCACGGCCGTCTTCAGCGTACCAACGTCAAAACCCTGCCCTACCCCGGTTTCCCCACCGATATGCAGCCCCAGATTGCCGCCGCCCTTTGCATTGCCGAGGGGACCAGCGTCATCACCGAAGGCGTGTGGGACAACCGTTACAAGTATATGGACGAACTGCGCCGCATGGGCGCACAAATTCAGGTGGACGGCAAGGTTGCTGTCATCGAGGGGGCTGAAAAGCTCACCGGCGCTCCTGTGTCCGCCTGTGACCTGCGGGCCGGTGCCGCCCTTATTATTGCCGGTCTGGGTGCCAGCGGCAGCACCGAAATTGACAGTGTTCAGCACATTGAACGGGGCTATGAGGACATTGTCCGCAAGCTTTCTGACATCGGCGCAGACATTCGGGTGGTCATTACCCCTGACGAAGAAAAGCAGACCCAGGTTGGTTAAACCATACGGGCGGCGGCTTGTGCCGCCGCCCATTTTGCATTTTAACATACATAGGAGAATTTCATGACCGTTACCACCTTAGCCTCCGGCTCGTCCGGCAACTGCACCCTGGTTTCCGAGGGGGACACCCACATTTTGGTGGACGTTGGCATTTCCTGCCGCCGCATTGTCACCGCCCTCAAGGGCCTGGGCATTGACCCCAAGGCCCTGTCCGGCATCTGCATTACCCACGAACATTCCGACCACATCAGCGGCCTTGCCACCTTGACCAAGCAGTTTTCCCTGCCGGTCTATACCACTGGGGGCACCGGCCGTCAGCTCTGCTACCGCATCGCCTTTTTGGAGCATTTAATCCACGACTTTACCCCCGGGGCCAACTTTCAGGTGGGTGCCATGACGGTGGAAAGCTACCCAACCCTCCATGACACGGCCCAGCCCTGTGGCTTCGCCCTGTCCAGCGGCAGCCGGAAGGTCGCCATTGTTACCGACTTAGGCTGTGTGACCGAGGATGTCCGCCAGGGCATCCGTGGGGCTAACCTTCTGGTGGTGGAGTCCAATCACGACGTGGAGGCCGTGCAAAGCGGCCCCTACCCCTACTACTTAAAACAGCGTATTCTGGGGGACCGGGGCCACCTGTCCAATCAGGCCGGGGCCTCTCTGGCCCGGGACGCTGTGGATGCCGGGGCCCACACCGTCATTCTGGCCCACCTTTCCAGCGAGAATAACACCCCCGCCATGGCCCTGCACAGCGCCGAAGCCGCCCTGGCAGGACGTAATGTGAACCTGCGGGTGGCCCCCCGCTCGGAACCGGGGGTGAGCCTGCCGTGCTGAGTATCCAACTCATCTGCGTAGGGAAACTGAAGGAAAAATTTTATCTTGAGGCCAGCGGGGAGTATCTCAAACGGCTGACCCCCTACTGCAAGCTGACCCTTGTGGAATTGCCCGAGGAAAAGCTGCCCCCCACCCCCTCCCAGGCCCAAATTCAAAACGCCCTGGACAAAGAGGCCGCCGCCATTCGTGCTAAGCTGGCTCCCAACACCAGCCTGATTGCCCTCTGCGTGGAAGGCCGCCTGCGCTCCAGCGAGGAGCTGGCCGAACTTCTCAGCACCTGGAGCCACAACAGTGCCAAGCATCTGGCCTTCGTCATCGGCGGCTCTTATGGCCTGGCCGAAAGCCTGAAAAGCGAAGCCTGGGTCAAGCTGTCCATGTCCCCCATGACCTTCCCCCACCACTTAGCCCGTGTCATGGTGCTGGAGCAGATTTACCGGGCCTTCAAAATCAACGAGGGCTCGGCCTATCATAAATAAAGAAGCAGGCAAAAAGGAGGGCCCCCATGACACAGACTGAGCTTTTACAGCACTGGCCCCACACCCCCGACGGTCAGCCGGAAAAGGCCGTCCACCTGGAGCGGGAGGCCGACTTTCCCGCCTACTCCGGCATCCACTGCTCCATGCTGGAGTCCTATGGCATTCCCTACCTCATCCGCCGCTCGGGCACCGGTCAGCTTGGCCTGGTGTACGGGGGCTTCTCCCCCGACGGGGTGGATATCTATGTCCCGGCCTCCCTGGTCGAGGATGCAACGACACTACTGACCCAGGCGGCCCAGG
>CAZHWK010000256.1:0-3241 GCA_964536405.1 uncultured Oscillospiraceae bacterium | reverse complement strand
CACATTCTGCACATCGTCGTTCTCTTCCAGAAGGTCGATAAGCTTTTCCATGTTTTTCACATCGTCGGGGTTTTCCAGCTTGACGTAGGTCTGGGGTACCATGTCAATTTCAGCCGAGGCGAAGACATAGCCCTTGCCCTCCAGCGCCGACACCACATCGTTAAAGGCCTCGGGGGTGGTGGTAATCTCGAAGATTTCCTCTTCCGAGGCGTCCATGTCGTCCGCACCGGCATCCAGAGCGTCCATCATGACGGTATCCTCATCCAGGTCCTCTTTCTCGATGACGATAACCCCTTTTCGATCAAAGGACCAGGACACACAGCCAGTGGCACCCAGGCCCTTGCCATACTTGTCCAGAAGATGGCGCACTTCGGGGGCGGTACGGTTACGGTTATCGGTGAGGGCCTCTACAATGACGGCCACACCGGAGGGGCCATAGCCCTCATAGACCACGTTTTCGTAGTCGTCGGCATTGCCCGAGCCCAGGGCCTTGTCAATGGTGCGCTTGATGTTGTCGTTTGGCATATTGGCCGCCTTGGCCTTGGCCACAACGGTGGCCAGACGGGAGTTGTTAGCGGGGTCGCCGCTTCCCCCAACCTTGACCGCCACAATCATTTCACGGGCAATCTTGGTAAAGATTTGAGAGCGCTTGGCATCGGCTGCGCCCTTGGTTTTCTGGATATTATGCCACTTAGAATGTCCGGACATGGTATCCTTCCCTTCTCAAAAATTCGCTCTAGCAGTTTATCACAGTTTTCGCCTAATTGCAACCCTTACAGGCAGAAATAGGGTTCTTGGTGTACCTGGGTCAGCAGAATGTCCACCTGGGGAAAATGCGCCGTAAGCAGCTGCACCAGCCGGGGCAGAACCACATTTTCAGTGGGATAATGCCCCGCATCAATAAGCCCCATTCCAAGGGCCTTAGCGTCCAGGAAAGTATTGTACTTCACATCTGAGGTCAAAAGCAGATCACAGCCCTTCTCAAAGGCGGCCTGCAGGCAGTCCCCGCAGGCCCCGCCTCCCACCGCCACCCGGTGGACAGGGCGGTCTGTATCCACATACCGGACCCCATTGGCCCCCAAAGCCTTCTTGATCTGGGCGGCAAAAGCGGGCACCGAAGCAGGCTGGGCCAAATCGCCCATACGGCCAAGGCCGTAAACCCGCCCCTGGCTGTCCGGCTCCTGTTCCGGGAGGAATACTTTCACGTTTTCAAGGCCCACCGCTTGGGCCAGTGCGTCGTTGACCCCGCCCACCGCTACATCAAGATTGGTGTGGGCGCAAATGGCAGCAATTTTTTCCTCGGCCAGGGTCAGCAGAATTTCCCCTGTGGGGTCACCGGATACCAAGCTTTTGGCTGGGTGAAAAATCACCGGATGGTGGGAAACAATCAGGTTGGCTCCACGTTCGGCCGCCTCCTCTGCCACAGGGAGGGTAATATCCAGGGCGACCAGAATTTGGGTCACTTCCCGCTCTCCCCTTCCCACCAGAAAGCCTGCATTGTCAAAGCTCATCTGGGTGGAAAATGGTGCAAAGGCATCCAAGGCCCTGTAAATGTCCGTTACCGTTGCCATGCCTGCCACTCCTCTTTCATTTCCTCCAGCTGGGGCAGGATTTCCCGCAGTAGGTCCCGCCGGGGCATGTCGATGGGACGCACACTTTGCTCAAGCCCCTCAAGGGCCCGCCGGGCCCGCACCTGCATATGCTCCAAAAAGTCAAAGCGCAGAGGGCTGTTCATCCCCTTCCATTGCCGTCCAGCCCACTTTTCGCCCGCTGTATAGGCGGGTGCCTCACCCGGGGTTACCTCCATGGTGACATAGAGCCGCCGCCCTTCCCGGTTTACATGCTCCATAGTGATGATGTACCCGTGCGTGCTTAAAAAGTCACGCAGGTCATAGAGAGAGGTCATGGGCTGCAAAATAAGGCGGTGTGCCCCCTCCTTGGTCCAGGGTGCGGCCTCCAGAATGGCGGCCATGGTTTCCCCTCCCATGCCGGCGATGGCAATGGTGTCCACCTCATGGGGCTCAATACCGGAAAGGCCATCGCACAGGCGGAAGGTCATTTTGTTGGTCAACCCGTATTTGACAGCGTTGGCTTTGGCCTTATCCAAAGGGCCTTCCCGCAAATCGGCGGCTACCGCCCGACAAATAAGTCCACGCTGGAGCAGGTAGACGGGCAAGAAGCCATGGTCGGTCACAACATCGGCCAGAACCGCTCCCTCGGGCACCAGATTGGCCACCGAAAGAAGTCTTGGCGATAACTCAATAGGGCGCATAGGGCGTCCTCCTTTTTCCACGAAAAAGGGAGAGCGGCATTTGCCGCTCTCCCTTTTGGTGCCAATTTCTTACTGGGCAGCGGGGACGACCTCGTTGATTTTAGCCAGCAGAGCGTCCACATCCACGCCGTGGACGGCGCAAGCCTGCTCCACAGTCTCCCCCCGGGAAGAGGGGCAGCCCAGGCAGTGCATCCCGATGGACAGGAACACAGGGGCAGTCTCGGGGGCGATGTCAAGAATATCGCCGATGATGGTATCTTTTGTAATTTGAGCCATGATAGGAAACCTCCGTTTTTTCTTTGGTATGATGGTTGAGCACCGCAAATAGGGTCTGGCTACGGTGTATGGGCCGGGCTTGCGGCTCTTTCCCAGGGAAAGACACAACATAGGCCACAAATTGTATCATAACTACAACGTAGCTATTAGACCCTATCTGCGTCTATTTTTCAACTGAAAAATAGAAAAAGAGGCGTCCGAATGGACGCCTCTTTCAGCAGGCTAAATTAGCCCTCCTCACGCATACGAGCGAAGCACTCGCTGCAGTACACGGGACGGTCGGACTTAGGCTCAAAGGGAACCTTAGCCTCGCCGCCGCAGGAAGCGCAAGTAGCAGTGAAGAACTCACGGGGGCCGCGGGAAGCAGCCTTGCGGTTGTCACGGCAGGTCTTGCAGCGCTGGGGCTCGTTCTGGAAACCACGCTCAGCGTAGAACTCCTGCTCGCCAGCGGTGAACACGAACTCGCTGCCACACTCTTTGCAGATTAAAGTCTTGTCTTCGTACATTGTGTAACCCTCTCTTTGACTCGTTTTGCCCAGATTTCAGAAAAGCTGGGTCAGTGTTATATGCGTTCAGCTTTCGCTGAAATCGCCAAAAGGAATTTGCTGTGCCAGTTTGCGCCGGATGCGCTGGACAGCGTTGTCCACCGATTTCGGGGGACGATTTACCGTAGCTGCGATTTCCGAATACGAC
>CAZHWK010000255.1:0-3248 GCA_964536405.1 uncultured Oscillospiraceae bacterium | reverse complement strand
ACCCAGCGGAAGAAACGCTCGGGCAGTACCATAAAGACCACCGAGGCCACAAAGGTTTCATAAAGAAGCCCAACCGCCCCGGGGGCCCAGTCCCACAGCCAGAGAACCACCACTCCATCGGCCAGCACATAGGCCAGGGCCGAAAAAAGCCGCCCCTGCCGCCGAAAGGCCCCGGCAAACAGACCGGAAAAGCCGAAGGCCAGGCTGTATAGGGGCATACCCAGGGACAAATCCATGGCCAGCCCCGCACAGACCCCAACCGCCGCCCCGGCCCCCAGTCCCCCGGTATTCCCGGCACACAGAACGCTCAGCCCGGCCAGAATACAGCCCACCGACATGCTGTCTAGCAGCTTGACCCCTGCCATGGACATGAGCAGGGTCACCCCAAAGAGCAGCAGGGCCACGCTCTGCCTGTTGCTGGGCCGCTCCCCCTTTTCCAGGTCCCAGGCCGAGCAGGCGATGCGGTCAAAATAGACCGCCGCCCCCGCCAACAGGCAGGAGGTGAGGTAGCAGGCCACACCAGAGGCCCGCCACCACCCCGCTGACAGGGATACAAAGCCGGTGACCGCCACCACCGCCCCGGTGACCAGGGGCATAAACCACACCTTTTTATAAATCTTCACATCAAAAAAGGCAAAGGCCACCGCAAATACCAAAACGGCGGCGGCGGCATCCCGCAGGCCCTCCTTCATCCCCCGGAAGCACAGACTTCCAAACACCGCCCCCAGCAGGGCGCACAGTCCCTCTATCCCCGAGCCTGAAGCCCCCACAAAAGCCGCCCCCAGGGGGGAGTAGCCCCCCGGCAGGTCGGCCCCCGCCAAAACCGCCCCCAGCAGCAGCCGGGCAATTCCATCACTCAGCCGCCCAAGGACCGGAATATGCAAGGCTCCTACCCCGCCGCCGGCCCCGTTCCACTGTTTCAGCTTGTCCTTCGTCGCCATCTCGGTTTCCTCCTGTTGGCTTGTGTAGTTCTGCCAGTATATTCCAGTTTTTGGAAATATGCAGTCGGAAGTCGGCGATAAGACTTGCCCTTTTCCTCGTAATTTGGTAAAATACCCTCTACAAGCGTATTCGGAGGAAAACCCGTGAAAATAGGAAACGTAACCATTCCCGGCCGTCTGGCTCTGGCCCCCATGGCCGGGGTCACTGATTTGGCCTTTCGCACCATCTGCCGCCGGTATGGGGCGGCCTATACCATCACCGAGATGGTGTCGGCCAAGGCCCTGTGCTATCAGGACAAAAAGACCATGCCCATCATGGAGCTGGGTGAGGGGGAAACCCCTGCCGCCGTGCAGGTCTTTGGCTGTGATTTGGATGCCTTGGAGCGGGCGGCCGCCATCATCGCAGAAAAGGCCGGGCCCGACATCATTGACATTAACATGGGCTGTCCCATGCCCAAGGTGGCCAATAACGGGGACGGCAGCGCCCTCATGCGCACCCCCCAGCTTGCCCAGGATGTGGTCCGGGCGGTTCGCCGTGGGGCGGGGGATATTCCGGTGACGGTGAAAATGCGCCTTGGCTGGGATAAGGGAAGCATCAACTGCGTGGACTTTGCCAAGGGGCTGGAGGATGCCGGAGCGGCCGCCATTGCCGTCCACGGCCGCACCCGGGCCCAGCTTTACTCGGGCAAGGCCGACTGGGCCTATATCCGGGCGGTGAAGCAGGCTGTCAGTATTCCGGTCATCGCCAACGGGGATGTGTTCGCCCCCGAGGATGCCGTGCGCATTTTGGAGCAGACCGGGGCCGACATGGCCATGCTGGGCCGTGGCACCTTCGGAGCCCCCTGGATATTCCGCCAGGCCAACGCCGCCCTCAACGGGGAAGAAATCCCCCCTCCCCCCTCGGTGGAGGAGCGGGCCGATTTGGCCATGGACCAGTTCCGGCTGGCCGCCGCCCACAAGGGGGAGTATATCGCCTGCCTGGAAGCCCGGAAGCACTATGCCTGGTATTTGAAGGGCATCCCCTATGCAGGATATTATAAGGAGCAAATCAGCCACATCAGCACCTTTGAGGATTTGGAACGCATCACCAAGGGGATTAAGCGGGATTTGAAGCTCCCAGAATAAAAAAGACGAAGGAAAGGCAGGTGAGAGGAATGACACAGGAGGAGCTGGTCCGCAGGGCCCAGGCCGGGGACCAGGACGCCTTTGCCCAGCTGGTGGAGGAAAATCAAAACCGGGTCTACTCCCTGGCTCTGCGGATGGTGAAAAACCCCGATGATGCCGCCGATTTGGCCCAGGAGTCCTTCCTCTCGGCCTGGAAGGGGCTGGAGCGGTTCCAGGGGGAGGCCGCCTTTTCCACCTGGCTCTACCGCCTGACCTCCAACGCCTGTCTGGACTTTCTCCGCCGGGAGAAGCGGCGAAAAAATGCCGGAACCGTCCTCTATCTGGACAGTGACGAGGAAAACGGCACCCTGGACCTGCCCGACCCCACCACCGACCCCCACCGCCTTTTGGAACAGCAGGAGGTGCGGGACGGCATTGAAGCGGGGATGGCCGCCCTCAGTGAGGAGCACCGCAGGGTGCTGGCCCTGCGGGAGATTTCCGGCCTGTCCTATGCCGAAATCGGCGACCTTTTGGGGCTGGAGGAGGGGACGGTGAAGTCCCGCATTTCCCGTGCCCGGCTGGCCCTGCGAAAAAATCTTTTAGAAAGCGGGAACTTTTCTTCCCAGCCCTCGTCTTAGTGAGTATAGTACGACAAAATGATACCGGAAAGGAGGCGTTTCCCATGGGCTCTTGCCTGGATTATCTGGAACTGATGAATACCGTTCTGGACGGTGAGGCCACCCCTGCCCAGCAGGCCGAGCTATCCCACCACCTGTCCCAATGCCCCCCCTGCGAGGCCCTGTTTCACGATTTAAGCGTCATCCATTCCGGCTGTGAGGATTTGCTCGTTCAGGCCCCCGCCGGGTTTACCGCCCGTGTGATGGGTGCCATCGCCGCCCCCGCCGCTCCCCCGAAAAGCGGAAGCCGTCGGTGGCAGTGGAAGTCCCTGGCCGCCATGGCCGCTGTCTTTGCCGTGGTCCTGATTGGCTCCGGCTCCTTGCCCACCTTCCAATCGGGTGAGCCGGAACATATCCCGGTTCCGGCCAACGGTATCAACACCCCTTCCCCCGACCCCGTGGGTACCCCTCCTACCACCGCTGTCCCTTCCCCGGAGCAGGACAGTGCTGCCCCTCAATTCGTGGAGTCCGCCACCCCTGCTTCCACCCAGCCCCCCGCCGCTCCAACGCCCACCCCACCTCCCAC
>CAZHWK010000254.1:0-3290 GCA_964536405.1 uncultured Oscillospiraceae bacterium | reverse complement strand
CCCTACGTAGCCGCCCCCCTAGGGGAGAACGACTGGGCCACCAGCTGGCAGAAATACTATAAGCCCCTGGCCGTGGGGAAGAAGCTTTACATCGTGCCCGAGTGGGAGCGGGAGAATGCCCCTGCACAAGGCAAGACCCCGGTCTATCTCAATCCGGGACTGACCTTCGGCACCGGGAGCCACGCCTCCACCCAGCTTTGTCTGGGTGGGCTGGAGGATATCTTAAAGCCGGGGGACCGGGTGCTGGATTTGGGCTGCGGCAGCGGGATTTTGTCCATTGCCGCCCTGGTTCTGGGGGCCAAGGAGGCCATGGCCGTAGACATCGACCCCAAGGCGGTAGATGTGGCCTATGAGAATGCCGCCCTCAACGGGATTGGGAAGGACCGGTACACCGTGCTGGCCGGGGATGTGATTGGGGAGGAAGTCTTTCTGGCCCAACTGGGCCGGGAGAGCTATCAGCTGGTGCTGGCCAACATTGTGGCCGATGTCATTATCCCTCTGGCGCCCAAGGCGGTGGAGCTGATGGTGCCCGGCGGCACCTTCCTCTGCTCGGGCATTATTGACGCTCGTGCCGACGAGGTAGGGGATGCCCTGGTCAAGGCCGGGATGACCCTGCTGGAAAAGCGGGAGCAGAATGGCTGGGTGGCCTTTTTGGCGAAGAAGGGGTAACACCCTTGCTGCCACTGGATCGTGAAAAACCGCTCTGCTGATTTCAATATCAGCAGAGCGGTTTTATTCATGGTGCGGGGAAGGAATAGACCATAATTTGCTCCCCATGGAGGTCCTGTTTCCCGGTGAAGCGGAAACCAACCGAGGTATAGAGGCTGCTGGCGGCGTCATTGCCTGGAATGATGCTCAGGTAAACCCGTCTGCGCCGGTATTCCAGGCGGAGCTTTTCCAGCAGGGCAGCCAGAGCGGCCCGGCCATAGCCCTTGTGCTGGAAACGGCCGTCAATAAAAAACCGGTCCAGCCAGACCCTGCCCATAGGAAAGCTTTCCCAACGGAAGAGGCCGTACATAGCGAAGCCAACCAGGGTGGAGCCATCATAGATGCCCACAGGCCGCCAAAAGTGGCGGCGGTCGGCCTCTGCCAGGCATTGGGACACAGGTTCCACAAACCCCTCCTGTCCGGGGGCTAACGCAAGGGCAAGGGCATGGGTGCGGTTTTGCGGAGTAATGGGCTCAAGATGCAGCTGCATGACGAAACTTCCTTTCTGCATAGGGGAGAAGCTTGTGGAGCAGTATAGTCCTCAGGGGGCAAAGTGTCAAGCGAGGGACGGCTGATATACGCCAATGTCAAAGTATATGATGGCCTTTTGGCCGGGATTGCATCCTTTGGCCGGGTTTGCTATAATAAAAAAAATATATTGGAAGGGAGGGGCAGGCATGTGGAGGGCTAAACTGAAAAAGACGGAGTTTCCGGCGGGAAGCCGGGTGCTGGCGGTCAGCGACATTCATGGGAACCTGCCCTTTTTGAAGGGCCTGCTGGAAAAGGCGGGGTTTGGAGCAGGGGACGTTTTGGTGCTGGTGGGGGATTTGCTGGAAAAGGGGCCGGAAAGCCTTGCCACCCTGCGATTTTGCATGGAGTTGGGGGAAAAATATAACGTATTCCCCGTCTGCGGCAACTGCGACAACCTCCTGCGGGATTTTTTGGCCACCCAGGGCGAGCGGGATGAGAGCTTTTTCCGCTACTATTACGAGGTGTGGGGGGAGCGCAGTCTGCTGGCCCAGATGTGCCGGGAGGCCCAGCTTCCCCTCCACTCGGCCGCCGACCTGGTCCGGGTACGTCAAGAACTGCCCCGCCGGTTCCAAAAGGAACTGGACTACCTCTGGGCCCTGCCTACGGTATTGGAAACGCCCGACTATTTTTTTGTTCACGGGGGAATTCCCAGGGAGGACCGGCTGGAGGAACTGGACGCCTGGGGCTGTATGAAAAATGATAACTTTTTGGGCCAGGGCCACAGCTTTTCCAAGTGGGTGGTGGTGGGCCACTGGCCCGTAACCCTCTACCGGGAGGACATCCCCTCGGCCGCCCCCATTGTCCTGCCCCAGAGGAAGATTGCCAGCATTGACGGGGGCTGTGTCCTCAAGGCCGACGGCCAGTTAAATGCACTTATCCTGCCCTGGAACGGGGTGGGGGAGTTTACCTGGGTTGCCTTTGATGGAATGCCTGTTATGACGGCCCTGGATGGGCAGGAGGCTTCGGAACACTCGGTCAATATCCGTTGGGGGCGGGACGAGGTGGAGGTGCTGGAGGATGGGAAGGAGCTGACCCTCTGCCGCCATTTGGAAACCGGGCGGGTTTTGCCCATTTTGACCGACTACCTCTATCACCGCAAGGGGACCCTGGTCTGTGAGGACTCCACCGACTATTGCCTGGAGGTGGAGCCGGGGGAGCGGCTGGGTGTGGTGCGGCGGCTGTCCGACCGGGCACTGGTGAAGAAAAAAGGGGTCACCGGCTGGTACTTTGGGCGGCTGGAGTAAGCCTATTTTGTGGTGGAGAAAAAAGGCCGCCACCATATGCTGAAAAGTGGAAAAAAGAGCGAAAAAGCCTTGACTTGAGGGGACTTGGCTGATATACTATCAGAGCCGCTTTGAATGGGTAAGGAATGTGGAGCAATCCACAGGAAAGTAAGAGGCCCGGCCCGCCCCCGACAGCGAGCCCGTAATGAAGGAGTTGAAAGTAAATGCACGCAATCATCGAGACCGGCGGCAAGCAGTACAAGGTCGCGGAGGGCGACGTGGTCTTCATCGAGAAGCTGGACCTGAACGCCGGCGATCAGATCAAGTTTGACCATGTTCTGGCCATCCTGGACGGCGAGAACGCCACCTTCGGCGCTCCCATCGTGGAGGGCGCTTCCGTAGCCGCTTCCATTGTGAAGAACGGCAAGGGCAAGAAGGTCCACATCTTCAAGTACAATCCCAAGAAGGGGTATCGCAAGCGTCAGGGCCATCGTCAGCCTTATACCAAGGTTGAGATCGGCAAGATCTCTGTCTGAGCATGACCCACGTCACGTTCCATACAGAGGGGGACCGCATCATTGGGTTTGACTCCCAGGGCCACAGCGGCTATGCCGAGGAGGGAGCGGACATTGTCTGCGCCGCCATCACCAGCGCCATTCGCCTGGTGGAGGCAACCATCAACGACGTGCTGGGTCTGGCGGCCTCTGTGAAGGTCAGTGAAAAAGATGCAAAAATTTCCCTGCGGCTTCCGGGCGGTCTGGCCGCCACGGCGGAAAGCGCCTGTCAGGCGCTGCTGACGGGGCTGATGGTCTATTTCACCGAGCTTCA
>CAZHWK010000253.1:0-3290 GCA_964536405.1 uncultured Oscillospiraceae bacterium | reverse complement strand
TTAGTTAGTTTTTGCTAACTTTAAGAGAGGAAGAATTTGCATGGAACTTAAAATTGCGCTGGCGGGCAATCCGAACTGCGGCAAAACCACCCTGTTCAATGCCCTGACCGGCTCCAATCAATATGTGGGCAACTGGCCCGGCGTGACGGTGGAGAAAAAGGAGGGGCGGCTCAAGGGCCACAAGGACGTGGTCATTCAGGATCTGCCCGGTATTTACTCCCTGTCCCCCTATACCCTGGAAGAGGTGGTGGCCCGTGGCTACCTGGTGGGGGAGAAGCCCGATGCCATTTTGAACATTGTGGACGGCACCAACATTGAGCGCAACCTTTATCTCACCACCCAACTCATTGAGCTTGGCATCCCCGTGGTGGTAGCGGTCAACATGATTGACCTCGTGCGTAAGAGCGGGGATAAGATTGACCTTGCCAAGCTGGGGGCCGCCCTGGGCTGTCCCGTGGTGGAGATTTCCGCCCTGAAAGGGGAGGGGAGCATGGCGGCCGCAGAAAAGGCCATGGAAGCCGCCCGCAGTCACCAGGGGGCCGAGCTGCCCCACGTCTTTACCGGCAGTGTGGAGCACGCCCTGGCCCATATTGAGGAGTCCATCGAGGGCAAGGTGGACAGCCGCTATCTGCGCTGGTACGCCATCAAGGTCTTTGAGCGGGATGAGAAGGTCATGGCCGAGCTGGAACTGGACAGGGAACTGACCGCCCACCTGGACGAGCACATTGCCGACTGTGAAAACGAGTTGGAGGACGATGCCGAAAGCATCATCACCAACCAGCGGTATTCCTACATTGACAGCATGGTGAGCAAGGCGGTGAAAAAGCGGGCGGCCAAACACAGCCTGTCGGTATCCGATAAAATTGACCGCATTGTGACTAACCGTGTCCTGGCCTTGCCCATTTTTGCGGGGGTCATGTTCTTGGTCTATTACATTGCCATCGGCACCGTGGGCGACTTTTTGACCGGCTGGACCAATGACGTTTTGTTTGGCGAGATTGTCCCCCCTGCGGTGGAGGGCTTTTTGGAGGGGCTGAACGTGGCCCCCTGGCTCACCGGTCTGATTGTGGAGGGTATCATCGGCGGCGTGGGGGCTGTTCTCGGCTTCGTACCCCAGATGCTGGTCCTCTTCCTCATGCTTTCCCTGTTGGAGGACGTGGGCTATATGGCCCGGGTGGCCTTCATCATGGACCGGGTCTTCCGCAAGTTTGGCCTGTCCGGCAAGAGCTTTATCCCCATGCTGGTGGGCTCGGGCTGTGGGGTGCCGGGGGTTATGGCCTCCCGCACTATCGAGAATGAGCGGGACCGCCGCATGACCATCATGACAACCTGCTTTGTTCCCTGCGGGGCAAAAATGCCCATCGTGGGCCTCTTTGCTGGAGCCCTCTTTGGCGGAAACGGCCTGGTGGCCGTGTCGGCCTACTTCATCGGTATCGGTGCCATTGTACTCTCCGGGATTTTGCTGAAAAAGATGAAGGCCTTTTCGGGGGACCCTGCCCCCTTCGTCATGGAGCTGCCCCAGTACCACATTCCCGCCCCCATCAACATCTGGCGGGCCACCTGGGAGCGAGGCTGGAGCTTCATCAAGCGTGCCGGTACCGTCATTCTGGCCTCCTCCATCATCCTCTGGTTCCTTCAGGGCTTCGGCTTTGTGGGTGGGGTGTTTGGCATGGTGGAGGACAATAATTCCTCCCTTCTGGCCATCATCGGCGGGGCCATTGCCTTTATCTTTGCGCCCCTGGGCTTCGGGGATTGGCAGTCGGCCGTGGCCACCTTCACCGGGCTGATTGCCAAGGAGAATGTGGTGTCCACCTTCGGTGTTCTTTTCCGTCTGGGGGAGGAGGTGGCCGAGGACACCCCCGAGCTTTGGGGAGCGGTGGCCGCCCATTACAGTGCCATCGCCGCCTATTCCTTCATGGTCTTTAACCTGCTGTGCGCCCCCTGCTTTGCCGCCATGGGCGCCATCAAGCGGGAGATGAACAGCCCCAAGTGGACCCTGGCCGCCATTGGCTATATGTGCGCTGTGGCCTATGTGGCCTCCCTGATTGTCTATCAGCTGGGTGGCCTGCTTCTGGGGCAGGTGGCCTTCGGGGCCGGTACAGTAGCCGCCATTCTCTGCCTGGCCTTGGTCATCTTCCTGCTGGTACGCAAAAATAAGCATGAGGGGCATAGCTCCCTCAGCGCTGTGGCGGCCGCTTCCGCCAAGTAAAGGAGGACTTCTATGAATGCACCGACCATTGTCATTGGACTTCTGGTTCTGGCCGTCTTTGTGGCTATCGTGGCCCAAGGGATACGGAATAAGAAGCAGGGGAAGAGCAGTTGTTCCTGTGGCGGAAGCTGCGGGGGATGCCCCAGCGGCGGCCTGTGCCACCCCGGGGCGAAAACAGCGAAAAAGCCCTGAATAGAGAAAGAAAAAACCACCGCCGTGACCCCGAAGGGGCCACGGCGGTGGTTTTGCTTACGGATGGGAAGAGGGGTTATACCTCTGCGGGAATTTCTTCAGCAGGGGGGATGATCCCCTCTTCGGTGGGGAGAGTGCCCTCTTCCGCAGTGGGAGGAGCAATCTCGTCCTGGACGGGAGGAAGGACCTCTTCCTCCAGGGGCAGGGTGACCGCTTCCACAAGAGCCGCCGGAGTTTCCTTGGCAGATTTCGGGGCCACGGTCCAGGTGTTGTCAGTTTCGTTCTTGTTTGCCGCATATCCCTCAGCCACATAGGCGCTGGGGTCAGTGGAGAAGGTGCCGCCGGTGATGGTCAACTTAGCAGTCTCTTCTACTTCATAGCTGCTTGTAAATTTTCCGCCACTAATGTTGCACACCGTGTTTTTTTGTAAATAAATCTTGCCATTCACATCTGCACCGTCTTGAAGCGTTACGCTAGCCTTATTGGTGGAAGATGGGTTTGATGTCGTGGACATGCTTGCATCATAGTCTGTCAATCGTACAGCTGCCTGTGTACCCGAAATCTGACCGCCGGAAATTTTCTTAACACATCCAGGGCTACTATATGTATCAGAGGATAAGCACCAAATTCCTATGCGACCAACAGAAATAGTGCCACCGGTAATTTCTGTGATGGTGCCCCAGTTCTGAATACCGGACTCATTTTTTGAAGAGAGTGTGCCGCCCGAAAATTTCTCTATAGTACCTTCGTTTTTGAATGCAATAAAATCGTCTTGTGTAAATGTACCGCCAGAGATTTCTCCAATTGTACCATTGTTACAGAACATTGATGAATATTTTCCAATTGCAAGGAAGTCTCCACCAGAAATTTTAGTAATTGTACCCTTGTT
>CAZHWK010000252.1:0-3296 GCA_964536405.1 uncultured Oscillospiraceae bacterium | reverse complement strand
GGTCCCTACCTCGGCATTACCCAAGTTGGTATTGAGCTGCTTACAAATGGCCTCGGCCAGGGGGCGATTGGAGTTTCCCGAAAAGATTTTAATATCCTTTCCATGTGCAATCATCGTCGATTCCTCTCTCTTCTTCATTTATATTCTCTTCCCCGGTTTTCCGGGTTTATGCGCTTTTTTACCACGCTCCGCTTTAAGCGTGCGGCCGGTCAAATAAGCCTTCGCTCCGCCGAAAATACCGCTGGCTGTGCCAGCCTGTTTTTCGGTCTTCACTGGACTTATTCTCCCTGCACGCCTAAGCTGTGCGCTTATCCCTATCACGCTCCGCTTTGGGCCCATCCCCGGGTCCCTAAGCCCGCACTCCGCAAAAAATGCCGTTGCCCTGCGGGCAACCTGTTTTTTCGTCTGCGTGGTGTCTTAGCTCCCCTATGGGCCTAAGCTGTGCGCTTATTTCAGTTTCCCGGCGGCCCTTCTTTTATCCGCCCAGGCGGTCAGATTCACCTGCCGGGCACGAGCCACGGCCAAATCCCCCTTGGGTACCTCATGGGTAATGGTGGACCCGGCGGCGGTATAGGCCCCATCCCCCACGGTGACAGGGGCCACCAGGTTGGAGTTGCACCCGATAAAGCAGCGGTCGCCCACGGTGGTGCGGTGCTTGATTTTCCCATCGTAGTTCACCGTAATGGAGCCGCATCCGAAGTTGCAGCCCTCTCCCACATCGGCATCTCCCACATAGGTCAGGTGGGGCAGCTTGGTGCCCTTGCCCACGTTGGCATTTTTGACCTCCACGAAGTCCCCTACCTTCACGTCCTCCCCGATGACACAGCCGGGACGAATATAGGCAAAGGGCCCCACGATGGCCCCGTCGTGCAGCACACTCTCCACGCACTGGGAGGCATTGATGCTCACCCGGTTGCCCACGGTACAGTCGGTCAGCATGGTGTTCGGCCCCAGGGTGCAGCCCTCTCCCACCACGGTATTCCCCCGCAGGATGGTACCGGGCAGAAGGAAGGTCCCCTTGCCCACCACCACGGTATCTTCCACATAGACGGCCTCCGGGTCCATCATCAGAACCCCGCCCTCCAACAGCCGCTTTCGATTGGCGGCAAAATCATGTTCCTGCATCCGGCCACGCCCCTTTCCTGGGAAATGAAAACAGCTTGTTTCATTTTCTTAACAATACAAGTATTATATCAAACTCAATTTCTTTTTGCACCGATTTTTGCACTTTTTTTCATTTTTGACCTACAAAACAAAAAATGCCCTTTTTCCCCATGAAGAACGGTCAAATTGCCGTCCGCCATGGAAAAAAAGGGCATTTTATCAGGAGAAAGCCAGCTTGCGGCCCATCCCCATCATGTGATAAATTCGAAAAACCTCGGCCGTGGCGCAAATTTTGTCGGCCAGATTGACCACAAAGGACTCCCGGTACCGGGGCATCCGCCGGGCCAGGGGCCACATGTGGGAGATAATGATGTTTTCCTCCACCGGGCTTAGGGTGGTCAGCTTCCCGGCGTTCTTGAGGGCGGCCTTGGGGTGGTCAAAGCACTGGTTGCCCGGATGACTACCCTTCACCTTGGGGTCATAGAGGTACAAATCGTGAAGCAGACCGCCCCGGGCGGCCGCCATATAGTCCAGCCGGAATCGCCGGGCCAGGCGGAAGGCCACATAGGCCACAAAAACCGAATGGTCATAGCAGGTCACATCAAAATGATGGCGGATGGTCTGCATGGCACGCACCTGCTCGGTGCCAAGCAAATCCCCTACCATCTCAGAAAAGCACTGATAATTGCGTTTTTTCATAGATTGACACCTTTCTTGTCCTTTATTCCTACCCTCTATGGGGTGAAATTTTTTATTATGCGGCCATTATAGCTCACTGTGCCCTCTTTGTCACTGGAATTTTTTGAAACGCAAGAAATACTTAAGAATTTCGTAAGTCCTTTGCACTTGTTTTGGTCCTTCCACCCGTCTATACTAACTGTACCACCCAAAGCCATACGGCCAAAAAGGAGGAACCACCTTGATTTCACTGAACTACCGGGATGCCCGTCCCATCTACGAGCAGGTGCGGGACGGTCTGCGCCGGCTGATGGTCCATGGTGCCATCGAGGAGGGGGAAAAGCTGCCCAGCGTCCGTTCACTGGCTGCCTCCCTGTCCATCAACCCAACCACCATTCAAAAGGCCTACGACGCCCTGGAGCGGGAAGGTTACCTGCGCTCCGAGGTCGGGCGGGGCTGCTTTGCCCTGGTTCACAGCGACCAGATGACCGAGCGCAAACATTTTCTGCTCACCCAATTTGACGAAACGGTCAGCGAACTTTCCTTCCTGGGTCTCACCCGGGAGGAGCTGGCCACCCGTCTGAAGGAGGTCCCCCAATGATAGAGGTAAAAAACGTCGTCAAAACCTTTGACGGCTTCCGTGCCCTGGACGGTCTTACTATGAGCGTCCCCACCGGGGCCATTTACGGCCTGGTTGGCCCCAACGGTGCGGGTAAATCCACCATCATCCGCCATGTCACCGGCATCTACCGCCCCGACGAGGGGGAGATTTTTGTAGACGGCCAGCGGGTCTATGAAAACCCCGCCGTCAAGGCCCGCATCGCCGCCATCCCCGATGACTTTTACTTCTTCCTCTCAGCCTCTACCCTGGAGATGAAGAATTTTTACAAGGGCTTCTACCCCCGCTTCGACGAGGGACGCTACCAGGCCCTGAAGGAGGTTTTCTCCACGGTCAACGAAAAGCACCCCATCCGCCGCCTGTCCAAGGGGATGCAAAAGCAGGCCGCCTTCTGGCTCTCCCTGTGCTGCCGTCCCGACCTACTGGTGCTGGATGAACCGGTGGACGGCCTGGACCCGGTCATGCGCCGCCAGGTGTGGAGCCTGCTCATGGGCGACGTGGCCGAGCATGGCACCACCGTCCTGGTGTCCTCCCATAACCTGCGTGAGCTGGAGGATGTCTGCGACCATGTGGGCATTCTCTCCCATGGCAAGGTGCTTATCGAGCGCAGCCTGTCCGACCTGCAAGAAAACGTAGTCAAAATGCAGGTGGTCTTTCAGGAGCGGGAGCTTCCCCAGCTCCCCGCCGACATGGAGGTGCTGCACACCAGCCATGTGGGCCGTATTCACACCCTCATTATCCGGGGCAACCCTACCGATGTGACAAACCGCCTGGCCGTTTACGCCCCCATTTTAATGGAGGCCCTGCCCCTGACCCTGGAAGAAATCTTTATTTATGAATTGGGAGGTGAGGACTATGCCGTCAAGGACATCGTTCTTTAACAAAACCCTGTTTT
>CAZHWK010000251.1:0-3311 GCA_964536405.1 uncultured Oscillospiraceae bacterium | reverse complement strand
ACAAGGAAATTTTTCTTCGGGAGCTGATTTCCATCGCAAGCGACGCGGTGGACAAGCTGGCCTATAAGGCCCTCACCGACGACAGCGTGAAGGTGAAAAAAAGCGACTTTTGCATCACTCTGGCCAGCGACAAGATTGCCCGCACCCTCACGGTGGAGGACAACGGCATTGGCATGACCAAGGAAGAGCTGGAAAACAATCTGGGCACCATTGCTAAAAGTGGCTCCTTCCAGTTTAAGAAGGACCTGGGGGAGGAGAAGGCCCCCAAAAATGTGGACATCATCGGCCAGTTCGGCGTGGGCTTTTATTCGGCCTTTATGGTGGCCGACAAGGTGAGCGTGGTATCCAAGGCATTTGGCAGTGACGAGGCCTGGAAGTGGGAGTCCACCGGGGCCGACGGCTACACGGTGGAGCCTTGCGAGAAGGTGGGGGCGGGCACCGTCATCACCCTGCACATTAAGCCTAACGACGAGGACGAGAATTACGACCGCTATCTGGACAGCAATGTGCTGGCCGAGCTGGTGAAGAAATACTCCGACTACATCCACACCCCGGTGAAAATGGCCATGGAGCATTCCCGCATGAAGGAAAAGCCCCAGGACGCCGGGGAGGACTATAAGCCCGAGTGGGAGAGCTACACCAGCGTGGACACCCTGAACTCTATGGTACCCCTGTGGCAGCGGCCCAAGTCCAAGGTAAAGGCCGAGGATTATAACAACTTCTATCAGGAGAAGTTCGGGGATTGGGAAGACCCCCTGGCCGTCATCCACACCAGTGCCGAGGGTCAGGTAGAGTACAAGGCCATGCTTTTCGTGCCGGCCAAGGCCCCCTATGACTTTTATACCCGGGAGTACCAGAAGGGCTTGCAGCTCTATTCCTCGGGGGTACTCATCATGGAGAAGTGCGGGGATTTGCTGCCCGATCACTTCCGCTTTGTGAAGGGTGTGGTGGATTCTCAGGACTTTTCCCTTAACCTGAGCCGGGAGGTGCTGCAGCACGACCGGCAGCTGAAAATCATTGCCTCCAATCTGGAGAAGAAAATCAAGGCCGAGCTTTTGAAGATGCAGAAGGAGGACCGGGAGAAGTACGAGAAGTTCTGGGCCGCCTTTGGCATTCAGCTCAAGTACGGCGTGGTGGCCGAGTACGGCCTGCACAAGGAGATGCTCAAGGACCTGCTGCTCTTCCGCTCCTCCCGGGGGGAGAAGCCGGTGACCCTGGCCGAGTATGCCGAGGGGATGAAGGCGGATCAGCCCTACCTTTATTATATCTGCGCCGACAGCACCGAGCAGGCCGCCCGTCTGCCCCAGGCCGAGCGGATTTTGGACAAGGGCTATGAAATCCTCTACCTCACCGACGAGGTGGACCAGTTCCTCATGGGTGCCCTGGGCGAATGGGAGGGCAAGGCCCTCAAGTCGGTGGCTGATGAGGATGCCCTGCCCGAAAGCGAGGAGGAGAAGGCCGAGAACGAGAAAAAGGCCGAGGAAAACAAGGACGTGCTGGACTTCGTGAAGGAAACCCTTGGGGATAAGGTATCCGCCGTCCGGGCCTCCAAGATTTTGAAGAGCGGGGCGGTCTGCCTCACCAGTGAGGGTCCGATGACCATCGAGATGGAGAAGTATTTTGCCAAGATGGAGCAGGGCGGCCCCGCCATGAAGGCCCAGCGGGTGCTGGAGCTGAACCCCGACGCAGGAGCCTTTGCCGCCCTGCGGTGCGCCATGGACGAGGATAAGGACAAGGCCGCCCGGTATGCCCAGGTGCTTTATCACCAGGCCCTTCTGCTGGCCGGACTTCCCATTGAGAACCCGGCGGCCTATACCGAGCTTGTTTGTGGGCTGTTTACCTGAGCTTTTTGAATAAGAACAAGCTTAATTACGTTTGTCCGATGAAAAATGCACTATTCCTGCATTTGCGAAGAAAAAACGTTGTTTAAGTTGTATATTGCACTTGGACGCTCCCTGATGTATACTGCAAACATCAGGGGGCGTCTCGTTTTCATGGCGGGGACCCCTGTTGATGAAAAAGCGCATATTAGGGCAACCTAGTATTGGGATACCTGGCGGAGCGTGTTGCCCCGCAGACAAAAGCTGGCATGGCCCTGCGGGGCCGGATGCCAATGGAAGCAATCCGAACATATTTTAATTTTATAGTTCCAAAAAGGAGGAAATAGCAGCATGGTTATGAACATTAAATTTGCGTCCCTGGCCGAGGTCGAGGCTTTGCAGAAGCTGGCCAACACCGCCGATGCCCCCGTATACCTGGCCTCCGATGACGAGACCCTGAAGGTGGATGCCCGGACCTTTCTGGGGCTGTTCAGCGTGGACTTTTCCAAGCCCGTGAAGGTGGTCACCGATTCCCTTTACGTCATTCGCCGCCTGGAGCATATGGTGCGTGAGGGCGACAGCCAGGCCATCTAACAGTGCATTTCTGCAAATAAAAACACCACGGAATATTCCGTGGTGTTTTTTGTGTCCTAATCCTGTCCGTCGGGGCGGGGGACACGGCGGGAGAGGTTGGGCTTCCACTCGGGCAGGGGGAAGGCCTGCATGGCACGAAATACCGAGTCCTTCAGCCGGGGGTATTGGGCCGAAAGCTCCACAATCAGGTCCTTAACCTCCTGGCGTTGGGTGTAACCGTCGGCAGGGCAGGTGTTGTGAACCACGGGAAGGGAGAGCTTTTCGGCCGTGTTACGCACAAACCCCTCCCCGCAGTAGAGCAGGGGGCGGATTTGGGTGATGCCGGTCCGGTCCAGGTAGGTTACCGGCTGGAAGCAGGAAATCCGGCTTTCGTGAAAGAGGGAGAGGAAGAAGGTTTCCACCGCATCGTCATAATGATGGCCCAAGGCGATTTTGGTGATGCCCCGCTCCAGCATGGCATTATGAAGGGCACCACGGCGCATTTTGGCGCACATGGAACAGGGATTTTTCTCCTTGCGGATGTCAAAGATGATGTGGGCCACCTCGGTTTCAATGACGGTGTAGGGCACGTCAAGGGAGCGGCAATACTCGGACACCGGGGAGAAGTCCATGCCGGGCAGGCCCATATCCAGGGTGATAGCTTCCAGTGTGAAGGGATTGGGGTAAAATTTCTGAAGGGCGGCCAGGGCGGCCAGCAGGGTAAGGGAGTCCTTCCCCCCAGAAACCCCAACCGCAATGCGGTCCCCGGGGGCAATCATGTCGTAATCCTCCACACAGCGGCGGACATAGGAGAGCAATTTCTGCATAATAGACACCTCAAAAAAGCAATATTGAAGATGTGAAAACGGAAGATAAATGAAGGTAAAAGGAGAAAAACGAAGCGTTTGAATTATAAAT
>CAZHWK010000250.1:0-3315 GCA_964536405.1 uncultured Oscillospiraceae bacterium | reverse complement strand
TTTCCGAAAAGAAAAGCCTTTTGGATTTCCAAAGAAAATAAGGCGAACACTCCGGGGTACTCGCTGTCGATTGACCGCCCCGCATTTCTGCGGAGTTTCTGAATCCCCAGACGCACTCCGTGCTATCTCACGATAACGGAACATGTTGCCTTCGTATTGGGGGGCTGGCGAGAATATATTTTGGGGACTGTTTGCGGCGCATAGGCCAAAGCGTGTTTTTCGCAGGCCGCTTGACCGCCGGAGGCGGGCACGGCACCATCGATAGACCTGACCAGGGGCGGGTAGTGCCACGTTTTTTTCTTTGGGCCAACCTTTCTTTTTTGACAAGACAAAATCGGAGTGCGGAGAACCCGGGAGCAGGGCAACAGCGAAACACGCAGACAAAAAACAGGTTGGGCAAAGCCCAACGGCATTTTTGCGGAGTGTTGAGCTGTTGACCGTTGCGGAGGGTTCGCAGCATGACAAAAAGAAATGGTGGACGCTTGGCCGGCGACCGGCCACCGTCCTCGCTGTCCGCAGACAGGGAAACCCTTCCCCCGCCGTGGGTCACGGCACGTTCCCTCGTCGCTAGAAAGCGACGAAATCCTACCCCTGCGGCGGGGGCGCCGCACGTCCCCTCGCCGTTGGAAAACGGCGAAACTCCCCCCGCCCCCTGGGAAGGGGGCCGAAACCCCGCTTAAGAGGAGGACACCCAATGACAGAATACTACATCCCCACCGGGAACTCGGAAACGGAATTCACCGAAAAACGCTCCCGCTTCATCGGCCATGTCTGGCGGGTGGAAAGCGAAAGCGAAGCCCGGACCCACATCGAGGAGATGAAAAAACGCTACTACGACGCCCGCCACAACTGCTGGTGCTACCGCCTGCACGAAGGGGGGGGGGAACGCTATTCCGACGACGGCGAGCCGCAGGGCACCGCCGGTCAGCCCATGCTGAACGTCTTTCAGCGGGAGGGTGTGGAAAATGTCCTCTGCGTGTCCACCCGATATTTTGGTGGTATCCTCTTGGGGGCCGGGGGCCTGGTGCGGGCCTATACCCAAAGTGCCAAGGATGCCTTGGATGCCGCCGGAATTTCGGTGGTACGGCGTTGGGTGGCCCTGGATGTGGACTGCCCCTACCCTCTCTTTGAGCGGGTCAAGCTGGAAATTGCCGCTGCCCAAGGGGTGGAGGGGGAGCATGTCTACGCTGAGGCCGTCACCGTGAAGGCCCTGCTGCCCGAAGGGGCGGTGGAGGACTTCCAGACCCGAATGACCGAGCTTTCAGCCGGGAGCGTGGGGGCGGTGGTCACGGGGGAAGCCCTGCGGGATGTGCCGGTACATCTTTAAATGTGAATATTTTGTAAACAAAATAAAACCGAGAAGGGTTTTCGGGAAAAAAAACGTATAACCAAGTAGACCAAAACGGAAAAGAGGCGATGGTATGACCTTGCGGGAACAAAGGCAAAGCCGGGAAGCGGCTGTGTTCAGTCCCTCGGCCTGCCTGTCGGCCCAGTCCAAGGGACGGCCAAGGGAGGAAGAGGAGTGCCCGGTGCGAACCTGCTTTCAGCGGGATACCGACCGAATTGTCCACTCTAAGGCCTTTCGCCGGCTCATGCACAAGACCCAGGTGTTCTTACAGCCCGAAGGGGACCATTACCGTACCCGCATGACCCACACCCTGGAGGTCAGCCGCATTGCCCGGACCATGGCCCGGGGGCTGGCCCTCAATGAGGACTTGGCCGAGGCGGCCGCCCTGGGCCACGATTTGGGGCACACCCCCTTCGGCCACGCCGGGGAGCGGGTGCTCAACCAGATTATGCCCGGGGGCTTTCGCCACTTTGAGCAGTCCCTGCGGGTGGTGGACAAGCTGGAGAAAAATGGGGATGGACTGAACCTCACTCATGAGGTGAGAAGCGGTATCCTCTGCCATACCGCCGGGGAGGTGGCCAACACCCTGGAGGGGCAGTTGGTGCGTCTGGCGGATAAAATTGCGTACATCAACCATGATATTGACGACGCCATCCGGGGGGGCATTATCTATCCCATGGATATCCCGCTGGAAGCGTCCAACGTGCTGGGCTTCACCCATTCCGAGCGTATTCATACCCTGACGGTAGATGTGATGACGGCCAGCGCCGGGCAGACGGTCATCACCCAAAGCCCAGAGAAGCGGGAGGCCATGGCCGCCCTGCGGGAATTTATGTTTGCCAATGTGTACCGCAGTCCGGTGGCCAAAGGGGAAGAGGGCAAGGCCCAGGATATGGTGAAGGCCCTGTTTGAATATTATGTGAAGCATCCCGACGAGCTGCCCGCCGACTTTCAGCCCATCCGGCTGGAGGAGGGGGTGGAGCGGGCCGTGTGCGACTATGTGTCCGGCATGACGGACAATTATGCTGTGGAGAAGTATTTGGCCCTGTTTATTCCCAAGGCCTGGACCGTGAAATAGGATTATAATCGTCCCAATTCCAGGCCGACTTTCAGACCTGCCAGGAAGTTTTGCTGAAATTCATAGAAGGTCAAATCTGAATGGATGTCACATAGTCGTTCCAGAAAGGCTTCGCCGAGGGTGGCTTCGATAGGGTCATATAAGCTGTTCCATGCGGTGGAAAGAGCCCTGTATTCTGGCGTATGAAGATAGGGGCATGGTTTTTGCTCCACAGCCATGTTATAAAGGTCATCTAAAAATGCAGTCATTTGTATTACCTCCATGTGTACGTTGTACTCTTCGTATGCATGAATTATATTACGAAGAAAACGACGTGTCAAGAGGTAGGGTCCATGTTTGTTGAAAAAATTAAAATGTTGCGTGCGGAGCAAGGCTGGACACAGGAAAAGGCCGCTCAGGCCATTGGTATTACAACTAGGAATTATCAGTATTTAGAGGCAGGAAAGCTGCCGAAGTATGATACATTATTGCGGATTGCCGATGTATACCAGGTGTCCTTGGATTGGCTGGTGGGACGCTCGTCCCAAAGAGAGGTTCGTCCTTAAAAGGACGGAGAACGTGCCGTGACCCACGGCGGGGGCCAAACGACTTTTCTTTTTCCGAAAAGAAAAGCCTTTTGGATTTCCAAAGAAAATAAGGCGAACACTCTTTGGTACTCGCTGTCGGTTGACCGCCCCGCATTTCTGTCGAGTTCCCGCACCCCCAGACGCACTCCGTGCTACCTCACGATAACGAAAAAAGTTGGCTTCGTATCGGGGGGCTGGTGGGAGTATATGAAGGGGCTTCGGGAGAAGCGTAGGCTAAAGTGTGCGTTTTGCAGACTCCTTGACCGCCGGAGGCGGGCGTGGCACCATCAAATGAGGCACCCAGTGGTCGTGTAGTGCCACGG
>CAZHWK010000249.1:0-3320 GCA_964536405.1 uncultured Oscillospiraceae bacterium | reverse complement strand
AAGGTGCTTTCGTCCGTGAAATAAAGATTGACCACTTGGTCAATTTGTGTTATAATTTTTTAAAATAGACCAAGTAGTCAATATTATAAGAAGGAGGATATCCGATGAAGCGGGAGGAAAAAAATCAGCAGACCAGACAGCGGATTATGGACAGTGCCCTGTCCGAGTTTGCCAAGCAGGGCTATGGGGCCAGCTCGGTGAACACCATCTGCGCCGCACAGGATATTTCAAAGGGAATTATCTATCACTACTTTAAAACGAAGGACGACCTCTATCTGGCCTGCGTGGAGGAGTGCTTCACTCTGCTGACCCAACATTTGAAGGACTATCTTGCCGGGGGGGAAGAGCTGGAGCATTATTTTATGGCCCGGATGGATTTTTTCCGCCAGCATCCGGTCTATCAGCCTATTTTCTGCGAGGCTGTGGTTTCTCCCCCCGCCCACCTGATGGAAGAAATACAAGGCAGAAAGCAGGCCTTTGATGCCCTGAATGTGGAAATTTTAGAAAAATTGCTTTGCCATCTCTCTCTGCGTCCCGGCATCACAACCCAGGAGGTGGTGGAAACCTTCCGGCAGTTTCAGGACTTCATCAACGCAAAGTACCGCCTGACCGGCATGAGCCCAGATGAATTTGAGATGCGGGAGCAAAGCTGCCGCAAGGCTTTGCGTATTCTGCTGTACGGCGTTCTGGAAGAGGGTCCTTCCCATGTCTGAGAAAACTTCTCATCCGCAGTCTGTTCTGGGGTCCATGCCCCCCGCCAAGGCCATTGTCAAGCTGGCGGTCCCGGCCACCCTGGCCCTGCTGGCCAAGGCCGTTTATAACATTGTGGACACCGCCTACATCGGTATGTTGGGCTCTGACATCGCACTGACAGCTGTGGGCGTCACCCTCCCCCTTCTGCTGATTATGGTGTCCATTGAAAACATCTTTGCCGCCGGGGCCGCCGTGTTGGCAGGCCGCCAGCTGGGTGCCAAGGACGAGGAGGGGGCCAGTAAAACGGTCACCACCATCGTTGGGATTTCCCTCATCATCGGGGTTCTTCTTTGCGTGGGCGGCCTACTCTTCATGGAGCCGCTGCTGCGCAGCTTCGGTGCGTCGGACACCTCCCTGCTCCTTGCCAGGGATTATGCCTTTTGGATGTTCATTGCCGCACTGGCCAACCTTCCGGCGCAGAGCATGAACTGTGCCGCCAGGGCGGAGTCCTCTGTCAAAATCTCCTCCATCGCCGTGATTGCGGGGGCGTTGCTCAATGTCATTCTCGACCCCATTTTCATGTTTGACTGGGGTCTGAACATGGGGGTGGGAGGTGCTTCCCTGGCCACCACCGTTTCACAGTTTGTAACCTTTGCCATTCTCAGCTGGTTTTACCTCAGCGGCCGGTCTGTCATCAAGCTCAAGGTCAAGGCCTTCCATCCCCACTGGAAGCTCATCAAAACCGTTACCATGATTGGCATTCCCACGGCGGTGATTCAAATCTGCCTTTCGGTGGCGGCCTCCTTGACCAACATAGCCGCTGCCCCTCTGCCTCACGCAGATGAAATTATTGCGGCCTACGGCATCGTCCAGCGGCTTATTCTGATCGGCTGCTACCTCATCATGGGCTTTATGCAGGGCTATCAGCCGGTGGCCTCTTACGCCTTTGGGGCTAAGGACGAGGAGCGGTTCCACCAGTCGGTGCGCTTTGCGCTCAAAGGTTCCCTTTTGCTGACCGTTTTGGTGGCGGGGGTCTATATCCTATTCTCCTCCCCCCTCATTCTGCTGTTTAACCGCAATCCTGTCATTGTGGAGTATGGCAAATATCTGCTGATTTCCCAGGTGGCCCTCTATCCCGCCTTTGGCCTGTGCTATATGATGACCATTACCTTCCAGACCGTCGGCGCAGCCCGATACGGCCTGTTTTTGTCCATGATACGACAGGGCCTGTTCTACATTCCCTTTATTCTCCTTCTTCCCTCTCTGCTTGGCCTGCCCGGCATTTACTTCTCCCAGCCGGCGGCCGATTGCTTGACCATTTTAGTGTGTATTTTCTCCATTAAGCCGATGAAACGCATTGCATCCAAAAACATGGGGTGTGCCCCGGAAGAAGGTGCAGGACTGTAAAAGCATGGAAATGGACCAGGATTGAACCGGGAAAAGGAGCCACAACGGTGGCGGCCCTTACGGTTTTGATGCTGCTGCTGCTCTGCGCCTGCGGAGGAGGGACACAGTCTGCGGAACCGACCATGACAGAGCCTCCGGCCCCCACAGCGACTCCTTCCTCTCGGCCGGAAACCCCTTCGCCCCAGCCGGAAGAGCCTGTCTTGCTTCCGGTGCTTGAGAAGCAGGACATCCAGGCAGAGCTTCGCTCGGCCATTCTTGAGGTGCGCCAGCCCCGCCCCATGGAGGTGTCCCAGGTGGCCTTTGGGGAAGAACCCTCCCTTGACGTTATCAATCTTTACAACGACCTGATGGGACAAATGCCGGACTTGAAGTATGCCTATGCCATCTCTCCGGTGTTTGAGCAAGACACGCTGAACTGTCAAATCAGCTATATGCCCTATAAAACCGGCCAGTATCCGGATGGAATTTCCTACCGTTCTGTATCCACTCTGGAGGAGCTGATTGCCACGGCAGAGGCTAACCTCGGCACCGAGCCGGTTCCCATTCGCATCACCGACCCGGCCCTCACACCGGACAATCTCAATCGAGCCCTTCAGCAGGTGGGCGGGGGCTATATCCTGTGCAGTTTAAAGCGGGATGGGACCGAGCTGACATACCGTCCGGCCATGGGGATGACCATGGAGCAGTGCCTGTCCCTGCTGGAAGAGGCCGACCAACTGGCCGACCAGGTGATTGCACAGGTAGTGACCGCCGACATGACACAGCGGGAACAGGCCGAGGCCCTTTACGGCTACATCACCGAGCGGGTGAAGTATGACCAGCGATATTACTCCGACCGGGAGAATATGCCCTATGACGCCCAAACCGCCATTGGGGCGTTGCGGGATAACCTTGCCATCTGCGGGGGCTATTCCCACGCTGTCAAATTGCTGTTTGAGAAGGTGGACATTCCCTGCTACAACGTCACCGGCCTCTATTTCAGGGAGCATCATATGTGGAATGCGGCCTTGCTGGACGGGGAGTGGCTGTGGTTTGATGCGACCTCCGACCGGGGCAGTACGCCGGAGTTCGGCTTTCGGCATTTTGCCCTCCCGGCGCTGGACGCAACCCAGTACCAGTGGGACAAAAACAGCGTTCCCATGCTTGCATCGGCCATGGGATAAATCGTGCAACCATCAAAATGGGGCGATGCCCTTATTAAAAACTCCACCGGCATAGCC
>CAZHWK010000248.1:0-3321 GCA_964536405.1 uncultured Oscillospiraceae bacterium | reverse complement strand
ATTGGAAGCCGTTTTCTTACTCGGCGGCCTTGATGGCTCCGACAATATTTTTCTTGCTCTGCTTGGCATGCTGGTCCACATCGGTCTTGTTGCGATTACGGCGCATCAGGTTGGCCGGGCCCATGACACAGCCCCCTTCGCAAGCCATACCCTCGATGAAGTTCCCGTCCAGCAGGCCCTTGGTGGCCTTGAGCAGGGCCAGCTTACATTCGCCAATACCGCTGCAAGGCACTGCCTTGACCTCGAAGTCCAGCTTCTTTTCCTTTAGAGCCTCTCGAACGGCGGCGGCCACACCGCCGCTGGCGGCAAAGGAGCGGCCATAGCCGCTGGCGTTGTCCAGTTCTGCCGGTTCCAGCTTCTCGATGTCAATATTACGGGAGGCAAAGAGGGGGTACAGCTCCTCAAAGGTCAGGGCGCAGTCCACCATGCCCATGGTCTTACCCAGATGGAATTCCTTCTTCTTGGCCACGCAGGGACCGAAGAAAATCACCTTGGCCTTGGGATCCCGCTCCTTGATATGCTTGGCAATCATGACCATGGGGGACGGGGTGTGGGAGACCAGGGGGACGGCCTCGGGCACATGCTTTTCAATGTACTCCACAAAGGCGGGGCAACAGGAGGAGGCCAAAAGCCCCTTCTCCACCAGCTCCTCACTCTCGGTGGCGGCCACCATATCGGCGCCCAGAGCAACCTCCACCACATCGTAGAAGCCCAGCTGCTTCAGCCCGGCGGCTACCTGGCCCAGACTGGCGGGGGCAAACTGCCCGGCAATAGAGGGAGCCAGGGCGGCATAGATGTGATAGCCCCACCGCTCGGCCCCACGAAGCATCTGGATGGCATCCACGATGAAGGATTTGTCCATAATGGCACCAAAGGGACACTGGTTGGTGCAGGTGCCGCAGGAGATGCACTTGGCGGGGTCAATGGCAGCCTTCTTATTCTCACCCATGGTGATGGCGTTGGCAGGGCATCCCTTCTCACAGGGGCGCAGGTTTTTGGTAATGGCCCCATAGGGACAGGCGGCAATACATTTTCCGCAGGTGATACATTTGCTGTGGTCAATTTCAGCCCGGTGGTTAATCAGCGAAATGGCATCCTTGGGACAGCTATGAACGCAGCGGGTGGCAATACAGCCCCGGCAGGCAGGGCCAACCGCAATCTCGGTTACGGGACACTCGTCACAGGCAACAGGGAGAACTTCCACCATGCAAGGGTTGGTCTTATCCCCGCCCATGGCCACCTTCACACGGTCGTTAATGATGGCACGTTCCTTATAAATACAACAGCGCATCTTGGCCTCAGGCCCGGGAATGATAGACTCGGCAATGTCCAGCATACCGCTCTGGAATTTATCTTCCCAAGCCAGCCGGGCCACCGAGGTCAGCACCCCATTCTTCAGTTCCTGCACTCTGGTTTCAAACTCGCGCATACAATCCGCCTCCTTACTGGCAATCGTCTTCATTTTCACAATCATTGTATCGCCCTATTCACTTTGTGTCAATCGTGAAAATCGGGGAAAAAAGGGGCGATTTTTCCTCTCTCACTGTGGACTTTCGTGCCGCACCCCTTTCCCTTCGGCGGCATAGTTTGAACCAGGAAGAACTGCAATGGAGGTTTTGCCATGATTTCCTATTTTTTAGGTGCCAACGCCCCGGGGGGCTTCTATTCTCTTTATGACGAGCTGGTGGACAGGACGGATGCCAAGGCCGTCTACATTCTCAAAGGCGGGCCGGGCTGCGGCAAGTCCACCCTCATGCGCCGGGTGGCCGCACGGGCCGAGGCCGCCGGTCAGCCGGTGGAGTACATTCTATGTTCCGGCGACCCGGACAGCCTGGATGCCATCCTTCTCCCCGCACAGAAGGCCGCCATCGTGGATGGCACTGCCCCCCACGTCATAGAACCCAAGCTTCCCGGCGTGGTGGACCACTATGTCAACATGGGTGACTGCTACCGTACCGAGGAACTGCCCCCCCTCCGGGAAGAAATTTCCCGCCTGATGACAGGCTATAAAGCCTGCTATCCTCGAGCCTACCGATGTCTTTCTGCGGCGGACGACATTAACTTTGACTGCCGCTCCATCCTGCTGACCCGGGAGTTGGAGGAAAAACTGGCTCGGCGGGCGAAAGGGGTGATTACCCGCCAGCTTCACACCAAGGCGGAGGGGACCGGAAAAACCGAAACCCGGCTGCTTTCGGCCCTCACCTGCAAAGGCTATGTCTGTCCCTGGGAGACAGTTCAAAACCAGTGCAAGCAGGTGGTGGAACTGGAGGATACCTATGGGTTTGGTTCCCTCTTCCTCACTCCGCTGGCCGCCGCCGCCCAGGCTATGGGCCACGATACAGTACTCTGCCCCGACCCCATGGCCCCCGACCGGCTGGCCCACCTGCTTCTGCCCGGACTGGGGCTGGCCTTCGTCACTTCCACCCCCGAGCTGCCTTACCCCGACAAGGCCCACCGCCGCATCCGGGTGGATGCCATGCTCAGCCAGGACCTGCTGCGCCGAAGCCGACCCCGGCTCCGCTTTGCCCGCAAGGTTTCGGCCGCCCTCACCGAGGAGGCGGTCACTTCCCTGGCTCAGGCCAAAGCCCTGCACGATGAGCTGGAAGCCCTCTATAATCCCCACGTGGATTTTGACCGGGTAGCCGCCCTGGCCGATAACATTTCAACCACTCTCAGTCTTTAAAAACACCCATTTTTTTCTTGATTACAGCAACCGGAAATAAATATTCTGGACCCTCTGTGCGGCAAGGCAAGCAATGCCTTGCCGCCCTTCTTTTTCCCCTTTCCAGGATTGACAGCGGCATCTTCTTCGGCTAAGATGGGGCCAATGAGACCATTTTATCCCTTCTTTAGAAAGGAGAATGTGCCATGCTGGCAGAGCATATTGGCGACCACAGCATCGTGGCCGTCATCGGCCTGTGCAAAAATGCAGGCAAAACCACCACCATGTGCCGCCTGATCCGGGAGCTGGAGGGCACCCCCCTCGCCCTGACCTCGGTGGGGCGAGATGGGGAGACTACCGACCTGGTCACCGGCACCGAAAAGCCGGAAATCTGGGTCAGTGAAGGCACTCTTTTCGGCACTGCCCGGGGTCTTCTGCCCCTGTGCGATGTGACGGTTGAAGTGTCCGGTGTTACCGACTGCGCCACCCCGCTGGGGGTGGTGGGGGTCTTCCGCGCCCTGTCGGACGGGTACATCCAGCTGGCCGGGCCCTCGGCGGTGGCCCAGCTGGCCCCGCTGTCCAGGACCTTCCGGTCCATGGGGGCCAACCGGGTGCTCATCGACGGGGCGGCCGGGCGCAAGTCCCTGGCCGGGGCCGAG
>CAZHWK010000247.1:2467-3342 GCA_964536405.1 uncultured Oscillospiraceae bacterium | reverse complement strand
GTCCCCGCCATCATCCGCAACAACGGCCGCACCATTGTGGACAGCCCCCTCAAGCAGGATGCCAGCGGAAAGTATCAGATTGATTTTGAGGACTTTGAGGCCAAAATTAAGAACCCCCGCTGCAAGCTCTTCTTCCTCTCCAACCCCCACAACCCCACCATGCGCGCCTTCACCCGCGAAGAGCTGACCCGCCTGGGCGAGCTCTGCCTGCAACACGGGGTCATCGTGGTCTCGGACGAAATCCACTGCGACCTGACCTACAAGGGCCACCCCCACATTCCCTTCGGCTCCATCTGTGAGGCCTTTGCCCAGAATTCCATTATGCTGGTCAATCCCAGCAAGACCTTTAACATCGCCGGCTTCCGCACCGGGGCCGCCATTATCCCCAGCCGAAAGCTCCGGGATGATATTCAGATTACCATCGTCAATAATAAGAACTATGGCCGCACCATTTTTGGCCTGTTGAGCTTTGTCACGGCCTACACCGAGTGTGACTATTACGCTGACGAGCTGATGGAGTACCTGGAAGAGAACAAAAACTACATTGTGGACTTCATCAAAACCCGCATTCCAAAAATCAAGCTGACCGAGCCAGAGGCCACCTACCTGATGTGGATGGACTGCCGGGAGCTGAACATGACCCAGGAAGAGCTTAAGAAGTTCTTCTTCGAGCAAGCCAAGCTGGGCCTCAACAGCGGCGATGCCTTTGGCAAGGAAGGTACCGGCTTTATGCGCCTGAACATCGCCTGCCCCAAGGCCACGCTGGTGGAAGCATTGAACCGCCTGGAGAATGCTGTAAACGCCCTCTAATATCAAGGGCAGGGCCGGACGCGGCAAGGTGCGTCCGGCCCTGTTTTTATCGCCCAGAAAGAGAG
>CAZHWK010000247.1:0-2457 GCA_964536405.1 uncultured Oscillospiraceae bacterium | reverse complement strand
CCATGAAGCTCAAAATAGATAAAAATATCATATTCGTGCCCCTTCTGGTGGCTCTCATTCTTATTTCCCTCTCCAACAATCAGCAGGCCCCCCGGGAGGGTAAGATACAGAGCCTTTCCATTGCCTCGGGGGACAGCGGCGGCACCTATTACTATATCGGTGCGGGCCAGTCCACCATTTTGGGGGAGGCGTTGGGCCTGTCGGTCTCTACCCAGTCCACCAGCGGTTCCCCAGTGGAGAATATGACCCTGGTTTCCCAAAGCCCGCAAAATCTGGGCATTGTCACGCTGGACGGCTATTACTTTGGCCAGGAGGGCACCGCCGAACGGGGCTTTAAGGCCCCCATTCAGAACGCCCGGGTGCTTCAGATGGGCCACAAGGCCTATCTTTACGCCCTCACTCTGGAGGGAACCGGCATCACCGACCTTGCCCAGCTGCCTGGCCGCACCATCTCGGTTCCTCCCACAGGCAGCACCACCTACTATATGGCCCTGGCGGTGTTGGAGGCTTACGGCTGTAACGGGGAAAATAGCAAAATCATTCCTCTGGCCTCCAGCGAGCAGTCCGAAGCCCTGGCCGACGGTGCCATTGACTGCGCTTTTATGGCCGGAGGCATTCCCCAAGCCACGGTGATGGATCTGGACTACTCGGGCAATCTGGTCTTTCTCAGCATTGACCCCGAGACCCAGAACCAGCTGGATCAGGATTACCCCTATTGGCACGGGGCGGTCATTCCCGAGGGCTCCTACCGCCATCAGGAGGGGGATGTCAGCTGCCTCAGCGTGACCACCATGCTGGTGTGCAACAGTGGCATGAGCGACGAGCTGGCCTATCAAATTACCAAGGTTCTAAACGAAAGTACCGAAGACCTGGCTGTCATCAATGCCAGCGGTGCCGAGTGGAGCCTTGCCAACACCCTGCCCTATCTGGAGCACGAGATGCTGCAGTTCCACCCCGGTGCCCTGGAGTACTACGCCCAGGCCGCCCCAAGCGAGGGCTGAGACCATGGAACACACCCAAGAACGCCCCTGCGTCCGGGCACTCAGCCGCCTTATTACCGTCCTGGCCATTGTGATGACCGGGGTTCAGCTTTGGACGTATGCCTTTGGCCTGCTTCCCGCTATGGAGCAGAGAAGCCTTTTTCTTGGCTTTACCCTGGGTCTGATTTTACTCCTGGATATTCGGGACGGGCTTAAGCGGGACACGCTGGATTTATGGAGCCTCTTCCTGTTTTTCGGCAGTGTGGCCTCCTGCGTATACATCTTCGTCAGTTGGAATGACATGTCCCTGCGTATCATCGCCCCCGAAAAGTTGGATATTGCGGTCGGCATTCTCATTTTGGCCGCCGTTTTAAAATGCACCAACCGCCGGCTGGGGATGGCCCTGCCGCTGATTACCCTGGTCTTTCTCTTTTACGCCCTGCTGGGCTCCTACCTGACGGGAGAAATCGGCACTGGGTATTTCACTGTCCAGCGGGTGACCGCCCACCTGACCATGTCCACCGCCGGGGTGTTCGGCACAGTTTTGGGAACGGCGGCCAAATACATCTTCGTCTTTGTCATCTTTGGGGCTTTTCTCTCCCACAGTGGGGCCAGTGCCTACTTCCTGGAGCTGACCGATCGGCTTCTGGGCGGCACCAAGGGGAGCGGAGCCAAGGTTGGGGTGGTCTCCAGTGCCCTATTTGGCACCATTTCGGGCAGTGCGGTGGCAAACGTCATGGCAACCGGACCAATGACCATCCCCATGATGAAGCAAAACGGCATGAGTGGCATGTTCTCCGGGGCTATAACCTCCATCGCAGGTACTGGGGGCCAATTGATGCCCCCCGTCATGGGAACGGCCGCCTTTATCATTGCAGAAACCATCGCAGTGAGCTATGGTGCAGTGACAAAGGCCGCCCTCATCCCCGGCCTGCTCTTCTACCTCACCCTGTGGATTGCCATTAACTTTCACGCCAACCGCCTGGGGCTGACCGGCAGCCGGGAGCGGAAAGACTGGCGGCCCTTGATGAAGTGTTCCTTCTTCTATATCACCCCCATTCTCTTTCTCATTGCGGCCATCAGCCTGCTGGGCTGGTCCCCCATCAAGGGCGGGCTGTGGTCCATTGTGCTGGTTATCCTACTCTCTCAATTCAATCCCAAGGACCGCATGGGACTGAAACAAATTTTAAAAGCCATGGAGCAAGCCGCCTATGACTCCCTCTCGGTCAGCGTGGCCTGCGCCGTGGCGGGCATCATCATCGGCATCCTGTCCCTCACCGGGCTGGGATTGAAATTCTCCGGCCTTCTGGTGGCCCTCTCGGGAGGAAGGCTCCTTATCCTGCTGGTGCTCACCATGATAGCCGGCCTTATCCTGGGGATGGGCATGACCACCACCTCGGTCTATATCGTCCTCAGCGTTCTGGTGGCCCCCGCCTTGACCCGCTTTGATATTTCTCCCATGGCGGCCCACCTCTTC
>CAZHWK010000246.1:0-3355 GCA_964536405.1 uncultured Oscillospiraceae bacterium | reverse complement strand
TATCCATCCCTCCTTACGTTAATATTTTAATTATAACATAAAATTCATTGAAATAAAGATGCTGACCTCATTTATTCTATTATATGGTCACTTTATTAAAGCAAGTATCTTCCAAGACCAGACTACTGTGACCACTGTTTGACTGCTATTTTTCTGAAATTTAAAAACAGCCCTAAAAGCCTGTTGTGATAAGACTTTGAGGGCTGTCATATAGCCTTTTCTGCTTTGTGCAATCCTAACAAAACCCCGCATAAATACAAGAGTACTCAAATTATGCCATAGACCCTCGTCTATATTGATATATCCGTTATATGCAAATAGCTACCGAAGTAAAATGCGGTAGCTATTTCCCATATTCAGTTTGATTTTAAAGATGTCCTAAACGATTATGAGCATTGTCAAAGGGGCAGCCCTTCTTGCTGAAGGATGGGGTGAAGCCCAGTCTATGTAGAAGCTCCTGGTATTGGGCACAGGCGTACTGAGAACCACGGTCGCTGTGTATGACCACATCCTTCGGGTAATTCTGGTTCCTAACCGCCCGTTCCAAAGCGGATATGACCAGACTCTTATCCATTCTGCGACCATATGAATAGCCCACAATCTTCCGGGTACAGACATCCAACACGCTGGCAAGATACGTCCAGCCGTGATGTACGGTGTGGATGTAGATGATGTCCGTGAGCCAAATCTGATTGGGTTTTGGGGCCGTGAAGCTTTGGCAAACTACATTCTCCAGAGACGTATCCACCTGCTTACTTTTGTAATTCTTGAACGTTCCGACTGTGATGGCACGGATATTTAGTTGTTTCATTAATCGCTGCACACGGTTGAAACTAATTTTGGGATATCCATTCTGACGCAGAACCTGGGTAATCTTCCCGCTGCCGTAGCGGCCTTTGCTCTGTTGATGAATGGACAAAATTTTTGTTTTGAGCTTCTGATTTTCTACTGCTCTGGGGGATGGCTTTGTATTGAGATTGGTGTAATAGGTGCTTCTGGCTACCTTCAGCACCCGGCGCAGGAGCTGCACGCTGTGAGCCTTGGATAGTCGGCGAATGACCCCAACCCGAGCCTTTATTCCTTTGTGAAGATAGCCATGGCTTTTTTAGAATCAGGTTCTCCTCCTCCGATAGAGCCGGCTTTTTCTGTAACCGCTTCACCTCGGCTACCGTCAGGGTCTCCGTGTCCGACACCTTCACCTGTGTGTTTTGCTTGACCCATTTGTGTAGTGTGGACGAGCTCATCCCGTACTCCCGGCAGATTTCACTACTGGATTTCCCTGCATTGTACAGACTAACTATGCTTTGGAGGTGGATGGGTGCAAGAAGGGTCGGCAGCAGCCGAATGACATCTTCGCCTTTACCGCATGGTTGCTCGATGCAGTAAAGCGCACCATTTCAGCCATTAGAAAAGGGCTTTATCAGCAGGCGCATCCGGTAAAGACAAACTGCCCCTTTTGGTCGGTCTGGTCCACCTTGTACCGCATTGTATCCCAGTGGGGGGACCTCATGCGACTCATCGATGAGGGGAGGCCCTCCATCGCACGTCACCATAATCTGTGTTCTGGTCTTGTTATGCTCAATCCGGCCAGATGTGTCATTCTGTTTCTCTATAAAATTACCCCCTGATGTAGCTCTATTTTCCTACACCAGGGGGTGACGATGGTCCGTTTCTGCTGTGGCTGTTCATTTTTGGAGGGGGACCCTGTTTGTATCCGTCCAATCAGCTGTTGATGCGTCTAAGTGAGTCAGCTCCACAGTTTTCATGTACACGCTTAAGATGGCGCAGATACATCAAGGTCGTTGGCGGCTTCCATCTTGAACTTGTTCAGAGCCTCACGGGCGCTGGGAACGACAGGCTGATTGGAATTCTTGGAGTTAGACATAGTGATGTTTCTCCTTTTATTGTTGTTGTCTTTTTTGTTGTTCGGGTTTCTTGACCCAAGCATAGTTTGAGCCGCAAGTCAGATAACATACTCGAAAAAGCCTTCCAAACCCGCATAATAATACCAACTGGCCCAAATCGACAAAATGTTTCATTTATAATGGTGTATCGTAATGTACACAAAATTAATATCCATATATTGGATACCAAGAAAGAGGGGATTGGTGTGGAAGCAAAAGGGGCCTATGGGGCCCTGGAAGAACTGAGCGTAGGGGTGATGGTCTGTGTGCTGGGGGAACCTGTCCGGCTGGAGTATGCCAATGAGGCCCTACTGGCCATGAGCGGTCTGGACCGGTCCGAGCTAGAGAACTTTGTGGAAATGGCTCCCCGGGACCTCACCACCGAAGACTTGCAGGAATTGGAAAGCCTGCGTGCTCTTTCCCCGGGGCAGACTGCCCGTACCAACCGCCTGATGGTCATGCGAGACAAGTGCGGCAGGCCGTCCTGGGTTCGGGTCCAGGCCAAAAGTCGGGGTAGGGAAGGCGCACCCACCCTGTGTCATGCGGTATTGGTGGATGTGACCGACGCTCGGCGGCGGGAGGATGCCTATCATCGTAAAAATGAACTGTATCAAATGCTTCTGCATCATTCCGAGCTGCTGATTTTTGAATATGACTTGGCCGCCGACCGCATGGAATTTTCCTACCCAACCCCCAGCGGGGTGCGAGAGCGTACCGTGCGGGAGAATTTTTGCCGGGACTTAAACCAAAACGGGCACATCCACCCGGAGGATGCCTCCTGTTGCCGGGGAGCCATTGAGCGGGTGAAGGAAGGCGTCTGCCGAGGAGAACTGGACTATCGGTACCGTAACCTGCCCGAGCCGGGCTATCGCTGGTACCGGGCCTTTTATGACGGGGTTCGAGGTCCGGGGGGTGAGGTGGAGCGTATGGTGGGCCTCTGCCTGGATGTGGAGGAGGAAAAACGACTGGCCGTGCGCTTGGCCGAAGCGGCCACCGATGGGGTCAGCGGTCTTTGGACCCGTGTGGTGGCCGAACGGCAAATTCGTGCCGCCCTTCAGATGGACTGCAGTCCCTATGCCTGTTTCCTGTACGACATCGACAATTTTAAGCAGGTCAATGATACATTTGGTCACCAGGCGGGGGATCAGCTTTTGATGCAGGTGGCCGGGGTTTTGCGGGCCTCCTTCCGGGAGGAGGATATCATCGGGCGCATTGGGGGAGATGAGTTTGTGGTACTTATGCGCCACCTGCCCGACCTGGAAATTGCCCGGGAGCGGGCCAGGGCCACGGTCTGGGCCATGCAGGCCCTGTCAGAGCGTGGAGAAAATCCGGTTCCTATTTCGGTCAGCCTGGGGGTGGCCTATGACCCAAGGGCCAACGCTGATTTTGAGCGTATGTATCAAAAGGCTGACCAAGCTCTCTACGAGGCCAAGCGTGGGGGCAAAATCTGC
>CAZHWK010000245.1:0-3355 GCA_964536405.1 uncultured Oscillospiraceae bacterium | reverse complement strand
CCCGCTCTGGAGCGTCTCCAGAAGGAGGGCGGCGAGGAGGGCCGCAAGAAGATCGCCGCCATCACCCGCTACGTCACCGTGGGCATCGGCCTTCTGCAGGGCTTCGGCTACTACACCCTGGTCAAGAGCTACGGCGTCATCGACACCACCGGCGTCGCCGGCTGGTGGGCCGCCATCGTCATTGTGCTGACCTTCACCGCCGGCTCCGCCTTCGTCATGTGGCTGGGTGAGCAGATCACCGAGTTCGGCATCGGCAACGGCATCTCCATCATCCTCTTCGCGGGCATTCTCTCCCGCGGCCCCCGGATGATCGAGAGCATGGTGCAGGGCGTGCAGAACGCCTCCCTGGAGAGCGCGCCCGAGGGCGCCTTCGTCCTGCCGATTTGGGGCGTGCCCCTGATTCTCATCGGTATGCTGGCCCTGGTGGTGTTCGTGGTGTTTATCAACAACGCCGAACGCCGCATCCCCGTGCAGTACGCCAAGCGCGTGGTGGGCCGGAAGATGTACGGCGGCCAGTCCAGCCATATCCCCATGAAGGTGAATATGAGCGGCGTTCTGCCCATCATCTTTGCCCAGGCCATTGCCTCCCTGCCCGCCACCATCGGCACCTTTGCCGGTAAGACCAAGGATTCCGGCGGTTTCTGGGGCGGTCTGCTGAGTGTCTTTGACCCCAGCGCCCTGGCCTATATCATCATCTATTTCTTCCTGATTTTGGGCTTTAGCTATTTCTACTCGGCCATTCAGTTTAACCCTGTGGAAATCGCCAACAACCTCAAGAAGAACGGCGGCTTTGTCCCTGGCTTCCGACCCGGCAAGCCCACGGCCGACTTCATCGCCAAGGTGCTGAATAAAATCACCCTCTTCGGCGCTCTGTTCCTGTCGGTCATCGCCATTCTTCCCATTGTCACCGGCAACCTCAGCGGTATGTCCGCTCTGGGTATCGGCGGCACCTCGGTTATCATCGTGGTGGGCGTTGCGCTGGAGACCGTGAAGAGCATGGAAGCCCAGATGATGATGCGTCATTACAAGGGTTTCCTTGAGTAAGGAGTGTTTGGAATGAAACTGATTTTGTTGGGCCCTCCGGGCGCCGGAAAGGGCACCCAGGCGGATGTCCTCAGCAAGAAGCTTGACATTCCCACCATCTCCACCGGGAACATTCTCCGTGCCGCCGTCAAGGAAGGCACCGAGATTGGCCTGAAGGCCAAGTCCTTTATGGACGCTGGCCAGTTGGTCCCCGACGAAGTCATCATCGGCATTGTGGCCGAGCGGCTCCAGAAGCCGGACTGCGCCAAGGGCTATATTCTGGACGGGGTGCCCCGCACCCTGGCCCAGGCCGAAGCCATCGAGCAAAGCGGCATCACCTTTGATGCAGTTGTCTCTCTGGATGTGTCCGATGAGGAGATTATCGGCCGGATGTCCGGTCGGCGGGCCTGTACCGCCTGTGGCGCCACCTATCATGTGGTAGCCGCTCCCCCCAAGACCGAGGGCGTGTGCGATAAGTGCGGCGCTCCCCTGGTTCAGCGGGCGGATGACAAGGCGGAGACGGTTGAGAACCGTCTGAAAGTATACTATGCGGAGACTGCGCCCCTTGTGGACTTCTACAAGGCCCGTGGTATCCTGAAAACGGTGGCCAATCAACCCTCCATCGAGGCCACCACCGTAGAAGTTCTCGCTGCACTGGGGATGTAACCAAATGGAACTCATTTCGGTAAAATCCCCCCGTGAGCTGGAACGAATGCGAAAGGCCGGGCGAATTACTGCGGCCGCCCGCAAGCTTGCGGGTGAAATGGTAAAGCCCGGCATTACAACCCTTGAAATAGACCGGGAAGTCCGCAAGTTTATCGAGAGCCACGGGGCAAAGCCGTCCTTCTTAGGATACGGCGGCTTTCCCGCCTCGGCTTGTATCTCGGTGAACGAAGTGGTCATCCACGGGATACCGGACCACCGGAAGCTCCAGGAAGGGGACATCGTCAGCATTGACGTAGGTGCCTTTGTGGACGGCTTCCACGGCGATTGCGCCGCTACCTTTCCCTGCGGGAAGGTGAGCGAGCAGGCCCAAAGGCTGATTGAAGTGACCGAACAGAGCTTCTGGGCGGGCATCAAAATGGCCACGGCCGGCAACCGAGTGTCCGACATCTCCCACGCTGTACAGCAGTACGCCGAGGGAAAAGGATGCGGTGTGGTGCGGTCCTTTGTGGGGCATGGCGTAGGTGCCAAGCTTCATGAGGCCCCCGAGGTTCCCAACTTCGGCCCCGCTGGCCACGGTCCCCGCCTGATTGCGGGGATGACCCTGGCTGTGGAGCCTATGATCACCGCCGGCCACTGGGAGGTCCGGGTCCTTCCGGACAAGTGGACCACCGTGACAACCGACGGGTCTCTCGCCGCACATTATGAAAACTCCATCCTCATTACCGACGGTGAACCGGAAATTCTTACCGTGGCGGAGGGACTTTAAGGTCCGCCGCCATGGGGCGGCTTCAGGTAACATCGCAAGGAGGTAATCACACTTGGCAAAAGACGATATGATCGAAGTGGAGGGCGTGGTCGTGGAATCCCTGCCCAACACCACCTTCCGGGTGGACATTGGCAACGGCCACATCATCCTCGCCCACATCTCGGGCAAGCTTAGAATGAACTTTATCCGCATTCTGCCGGGTGACAAGGTGACCATTCAAATGTCTCCTTACGACCTCACCCGTGGCAGAATTACTTGGCGAAGCAAGTAAAAAGAAGTGCGAAGGGTAGGCACATAGGGCGGATAAGACAAACGGAAACCGGAAAGCAGGCTGACTTGTCAGCGGTGTTTTCGGCGGAGTGAAGGCTTATCCAACCGGCCATGGGCCCAACCAGTAGCATGACAAACAAGGACGCCAATCCATCAACGACCGGGACAGATCAGGGGCCTTGCCTCCCTGTTCCGGGGCCATCAGGCTTACAGGAGGTTAACTACTATGAAAGTCAGACCGTCCGTGAAGCCCATGTGCGAGAAGTGCAAGATCATCAAGCGCAAGGGCAAGGTCATGGTAATTTGCGAAAACCCCAAGCATAAACAGAGACAAGGTTAAAAGGAGGCGCTGTAAAATATGGCACGTATTGCCGGCATTGACCTGCCGAAGGATAAGCGAGTCGAAATTGGCCTCACTTATATTTTCGGCATTGGGCGCACCAGCGCCATTAAAATTCTGAAGGAAGCGGGCATCAGCCCCGACGTCCGTGTGAAGGATCTTACCGAGGACGACGAGGCTAAGCTGCGTGAAGTCATCGGCCGTAGCTGTACCGTGGAGGGCGACCTCCGCCGGAACATCGCTATGGACATCAAGCGGCTGACCGAGATTGGCTGCTACCGTGGTATGCG
>CAZHWK010000244.1:0-3372 GCA_964536405.1 uncultured Oscillospiraceae bacterium | reverse complement strand
TTTTCCGAAAAGAAAAGCCTTTTGGATTTCCAAAGAAAATAAGGCGAACACTCCGGAGTACTAGTTTCCTATTCACCGCCCCGCACATCTGCCGAGTTCCTGCATCCCCAGACGCACTCCGTGCTACCTTACAATAATGTTAACGGTTTGCTTCGTATCGGGGGGCTGGCCGGAAATTTTGGCGGGCCTTCCTATGTTGCGGGGGCTGACAAGTCTAGTTTCCCAAGGTCCTTGACCGCCGGAGGCGGGCGCAGCACCATCGATAGACTTGACCAGGGGCGGGTAGTGCCACGTTTTTTTCTTTGGGCCGCCGTTTTTTTTTTTTGACAAGACAAAAAAGAAATGGTGGACGCTTGGCCGGCGGCCGGCCATCGCTCCTCGACCCCCGCAGGGGTCGAAACTCCCCCCGCCGTGGGTCACGGCACACTTTCGCCTTTGGCAAAGGGCGAAACTCCCCCTGTCCCCTGGGAGGGGGGGCCAAAACTCCCTTCTTCTTGACAAACCCATGAAATTTGCATATACTAGACAAAATGCAACGAACAAGAGGAGTACCGGGCATCCCCCCGCAGAGAGAAGGCGGTTGGTGCAAGCCTTTGGGCGGGAGAGCGGGAAGTGACTTGGGAGCAGTCCGGCCGAAGTGGAGTAAGCCGGAACGACTTGTCTGCGTTAAGGACAAAGAGTGCGGGGGCAACCCCGAATTCAGGTGGTACCGCGGATGTGATATTCGCCCTGAGACCGTATGGTCTCGGGGCGTTTTTTATGTCCCGGCCAATGAAACAGGAGGGTAAACCATGGGATTTCAGGTAAAAACTACCCTGGGGCAGAAGGAAATTTTGGCCTATCAGCGCATCACGGCCCGCACGGTGCAGAAGGTGAAGATGAATGTGCTTCACTGGGGCCTCATTGTACTTGGTCTTATCGGCCTTACGACCAGCGGAGCGGCATTGACCATGACCAATTTTAGCGGCGGTGCCTTTTTCTCCCTCTCCCTCAGCATGGTCAGCTTTATATGGGGTATTAACTGGTACCGCTTCCAGGTGTGGAAGGTGGCCCGAAACATCCCCGCCAACATGGAACAGCAGTTTATGTTTGGCGAGGACGGTATGATTGCCAAAACCAGCAGTGAAAAGGTTTCCCATCGGTATGCCTCCTTTTATGCCATCGCAGAAAGCCGGGACTACTACGTCCTCTTCCTGGCCAAAGGTATGGGCTACATTTTGGACAAGAAGGGGTTTGAAATCGGTGAGGCTGCCGAGTTTGCACCCTTCATCCAGGAAATGACAGGCAAAAAGCTGGCCTTTGTGAACATCTAAAAAAGAGGGAAGCACAGAAAAAGAAAGGAAACATCCATGTTTGAGGTACGACTGACTTACAGCCATCAGGATTTGGTGGCCCTTAATTGTCTGGCCGCCAAACTCACCCGCCCCCTGTTAAAAATGCTGTTTAAAATTATGAGCATTGGCATTGGAGTATTTCTTTGCCTGGCAGGACTGATGATGCTTCTTGTGGAAGGAATTGACGTCTTTCGGATATTCACGCTTTTGCTGGGGCTGGCCTGCCTGGGAATGGGTTTATTTGAACATCATGTGAATGCCCTTGTCAGCCGCCGTCTTATGATAAAAGGGGAAGGGGAAATCCGGGATATCTTTGACTGGGACGGCTTTTGTGAGGAAACCCAAAGTGGCACCACCCGCCGCCCCTATTCTGCACTCAGCCAAATTGTGCATTACAAAAACCGCTACTTTCTCTTCCTGGACAAGCGTCATGCCTATATCCTGCCCGAGGATAAATTCACCGTGGGGGACCCCCAGCAATTCAAAGCCTTTATCGAAGAAAAATGCGGCAAGCCTTTGCAGGTAATCCGCTGAAAATTTAGGAGTGAAACCATGAAAAAAGAGCTTTCCAAAACCTACGAGCCCCAGGAGGTAGAGGGGCGCATTTATGAAATGTGGGAGAAGGCGGGCTGCTTTGAAGGTCATCGTGACCCGGACAAGAAGCCCTTCACCATCGTGATGCCCCCTCCCAACGTCACCGGCCAGCTTCACATGGGCCATGCCATGGACGCCACATTGCAGGATATTCTGACCCGCTTTAAGCGGATGCAGGGCTATGCCGCCCTCTGGGTCCCCGGCACCGACCACGCCGGTATTGCCACCCAGATTAAGGTGGAGGAGGAGCTTCGCAAGACCGAAAACCTCACCCGCCACGACCTGGGCCGGGACAAGTTTCTGGAGCGGGTCTGGGACTGGAAGCACAAGTACGGCGGGCGCATTGTGGAGCAGCAGAAGAAGCTGGGCTCCTCCTGCGACTGGTCCCGGGCACGGTTCACCATGGATGAGGGCCTGTCCAAGGCGGTGCGCCACGTCTTTGTGGAGATGTATAAAAAGGGCCTGATCTACAAGGGCAGCCGTATCATCAACTGGTGCCCCAACTGCACCACCGCCCTCAGCGATGCCGAGGTGGAGTATAAGGACAAGCCCGGCCACCTGTGGCACCTGAAGTACCCCATCAAGGGGGAGGAGGGCCGCTTTGTGGTGGTGGCCACCACCCGGCCCGAAACCATGCTGGGGGACACCGGCGTGGCTGTCCACCCCGAGGACGAGCGTTACCGTGATTTGGTGGGCAAGACCTGTATCCTGCCTCTGGTAGGCCGGGAAATTCCCGTCGTGGCCGACGAGTATGTGGACAAGGACTTCGGCACCGGCTGTGTGAAAATGACCCCCGCCCACGACCCCAACGACTTCGAGGTTGGCCTGCGGCACAATCTGGAGTCCATCCGGGTGCTGGACGACAACGGCAAGGTCAATGAGCTGGGCGGTAAGTACCAGGGCCTGGACCGCTATGAGGCCCGGAAACTCATTCTGGCCGACCTGGAGGCCGAGGGTGCCCTGGAAAAGACCGAGGAACACGCCCACAACGTGGGAACCTGCTACCGCTGCTCCACCGATGTGGAACCCATCATTTCGGCCCAGTGGTTTGTCAAGATGGAGCCCTTGGCCAAGGAGGCCCTGCGGGTGGTCAACGAAGGGGAGGTCAAGTTTGTCCCCGAGCGGTTTGCCAAGACCTATACCAACTGGATGGAAAACGTCCATGACTGGTGCATTTCCCGCCAGCTCTGGTGGGGCCACCAAATCCCCGTGTGGTACTGCGCCGACTGCGGCCATATGACGGTGTCTGAAACCGACCCCACCGAGTGCGAACACTGCCACAGCCAGAATATCGAGCGGGATCCCGACGTGCTGGACACCTGGTTCTCCAGTGCCCTGTGGCCCTTCTCCACCCTGGGCTGGCCCGACGAGCAGAGCGAGGACTTCAAGTATTTCTACCCCACCGACGTGCTGGTCACCGCCTACGACATCATCTTCTTCTGGG
>CAZHWK010000243.1:0-3428 GCA_964536405.1 uncultured Oscillospiraceae bacterium | reverse complement strand
GGTCGTCCGGCTCCATCTGGACGGGGGGCGTGGGGGTAGGTTCCGGGGAAGCAAGGGCCTTTTGGACCGCATCCTTTCCGGCACTGAGCCAGGAGGACTGCCCCACCGCCAGCTGGCCCCAGCGGCCCAGCAGAGGCTCGTCCTCCTGGGGGAGCTGACCAAGCTCGGCCGACAGGGCGGCGGCCACGAAGGCGGGGCTTTCCCCCAGGGTGCGGATGGCTTCGGCCGCCCCGGAGAAGTCGGTGGTCAAGGATAAAATCCAGACCGATACTGTGGCTAAAAATAGAGCGGCGGCCCGGCGGATACCCCGGGTCCATCCATTGCGTTGATTTCGTCCCATATGCGGCCCTCTCCTTTGTATTAGATAGGCCAGTGTACGCCGGGGAAAAGGAAAAAAGAACTCCCACACCTGGATGTGCGCAAAAGGGAGGGTATCACGCAAAAAGCCCCCCGGAACAACAGAATTCCGGGGGACATTTTTATTTTTTGGCGGCCCGCCCCTTGGCCCGCTCCCACCCCTTGCGCCACCGGCCCGAGCGGAGGTAAAGCCCGTTTAGGACGATGGACACCATGGGTGCCACGTCCCAGGCCATGGCCACGCCGTTCAGGCCCATGTGCAGGAAATAGGCGCAGAAAAAGGCCACCGGCAGACGGGCCACATACTGGCCCATCAGGCTTTGGAACATGGGGAAAACCGTGTTGCCCGTGCCACGGATAAACCCGCTGGCGGGGTGAACCCAGGACACCAGAATATACAGGGGCACCACCCGGCGCAGATACCCGGTGGCCAGGGCAACCACCTCCGGGTCGGCATTGAACAGCCCGGCCAGCTGGGGGGCAAAGACAAAGACCACGGCCCCCACCGCCGTGCCCATGGCAAGGGAGAGGCGAACCCCGGCCTTTCGGCCCTGCAAGGCCCGCTCTTCATCCCCTGCACTGAAGTTTTGAGAGGCAAAGGCGGTGACCGCATCCCCCACCGCCGAGGCGGGCAGGGAGGCAAAGGAGTCAATGCGAAGGCCGATGCCGTAGGCCACTGTGGCGGCCGCTCCGAAGGAGTTGGCAATGCCCGACAGGGTAAGCTGGGCCGCCGTAATCAAAAGCTGTTGGGCCGAGGTGGGAAGGCCCAGGGTAAGGACCTCCTTGGCATCGTCCTTGTGAAAGCAGAAGGAGCGCAGGCGGAAGTCCACCATGTGGTGGTTGCAGCGAAAGTAGGCCACCCCCAGCAGGAAGGAAACCGCCTGAGCGGCTACCGTGGCCAGGGCCAGCCCGGCCGCTTCCAGAGTGGTGAAGGCCAGCAAGGCCCAGTCCAGAACAATGTTGACCAGAGTGGAAATCATCACGAAGTACAGGCTGCTTTTGGCATCCCCAAATCCCCTTTGGAGGGAGTTAATCAGGCTGTACCCAATGGTAAAGACCGAGCCGGAAAATACAATGCGCAGATAGGTGGTGGCCATAGGCAGGGCCTCGGCCGGGGTTTGCACCAGCCACAGAATGGCCGGGGTAAAGAGAAAGCCGAGGACGGTAATGGCGGCCGCCCCGATGGCATACAGGGTGAGGATGGTGTTGGCCCCACGGAGGGTGTAGGCATCGTCCCCCATTCCCTGGCGGCGGCCGATAAAAATGCTCACCCCAATTCCCATTCCGCCCACCGTACGCAAAAAGACATTCATCACCGGGCCGCAGACCGAAACGGCGGCCTGACCGGCCTGGCCGAGAAACCGCCCGGCAAAAAAGAGGTCCACCGCACTGTACATGGCCTGGAAAATCATGGCCTGGACCAGAGGAAGGGCAAAGAGCAAAATGTGCTTTTGAGGATCGCCTTTGGTTAAATCGTGCTGTAAAACAGCCATTTTGTTTGTCATTCTCCTTTTTTACATAGGTTGGATTATTGTATCACAGGGGTTTGGCGGGGGCAAGCGCAAAAAAGTCTTGCAGTTTTGCCCTCTTGCGATTATAATGGGACAAACACCCACAGAACGGTGTTATTTCACAGTGCGAAACAATTAAAAAGAAAGGGGTATCCCTTATGATACGAATTATTACCGACAGTACCGCCGACCTTTTGCCCGGCCGGGCCAAGGAGCTTGGGGTGGAGGTTCTCCCCCTGTCTGTCAACTTTGGGGAGCAGAGCTACCGAGATGGTGTGGAACTTTCCGCCAAGGAGTTTTATGAAAAGCTGGCCAAGGCCGAGAGCCTGCCCACCACCTCTCAAATCAATCCCGACCAGTTTGTGGAGGTCTTTGAAAAGCATTTGAAGGCCGGGGACCAGGTGCTGGGGATTTTCCTGTCTTCCGATTTGTCGGGCACCTTCCAGTCGGCGGTCATCGCCCTGGATATGGTGGATAATCCGAATGTGAAAATTGTGGATTCCCGCACCGTCACCTTTGCCCTTGGACTGGTGGTGGAGGAGGCTTGCCGCCTTCGGGATGAGGGGCTGGAGCTGGAGGAGTTGGCCCAGCAGGTGCAGGCTTTGACCGACCGCATTCGTATCCTGGCCGTGGTGGATACCTTGAAGTATCTGAAAATGGGGGGCCGAATTTCGGCTACCACGGCCGTGGTGGGCGGCCTGCTGGGGATTTCCCCCATTATTGCTGTGGAGAACGGTAAGGTGGAGTCGGCGGGCAAGGCCCGGGGCCGAAAGGCCGCTCTGGTCTGGATTGCGGAGGAGCTTTCCCGCCGTCCGGCCGACTTGAGCCTGCCAGTGGCCTTTGGCCACTCCAATGCCCCCGAGGCGATGGCGGAATGTAAGGCCTATTTTGCCGCCTGGGCTGCCCAGGCCCCCTTGATTTGCGAAGGAAATATCGGGGCTGTGGTGGGTACCCATGCTGGCCCGGGGGCCACCGGGGTTGCGTACTTCGAAAAGTAAACGAAAAGCGTGGATGAGGGTTGCCCTCGTCCACGCTTTTTAACTGGTTTCTGTGCCGTGTCCCGCTTTCGCCGTAAGGGATGGGGGGCGCCCGCTTCGGCGGGCGAGGGGCGTGCCGTGACCCACGGCAGAGGAGTTTCGCCGTCTGAGGACAGCGAGGACGTTGCGCCGCCCCCCGGCGCAGGGGAAGAAATTTCGCTCTTTGTGAAGAGCGAGGAAACGTGCCGTGACCCACGGCAGGGGGCCAAACGACTTTTCTTTTTCCGAAAAGAAAAGCCTTTTGGATTTCCAAAGAAAATAGGGCTGACATTCTTCGGTACTCGCTGTCGATTGACCGCCCCCTATTTCTGCCGAGTTCCTGCATCCCCCGACGTGCTCCGCACTATCTTTGTAAATATAAAATTTCCAGCTTCGTATTGGGGGGCTGGCAAGAGTGATTTAATAGCCTTCTTTAGAAGCAGGGGCCGAAGCGTGCGTTTCGCAGGCCCCTTGACCGCCGGAGGCGGGCGTGGCACCATCGATAGACTTGACCAGGGGCGGGTAGTGCCACGGTTTTTTCTTT
>CAZHWK010000242.1:0-3446 GCA_964536405.1 uncultured Oscillospiraceae bacterium | reverse complement strand
CGCAAAAAGCTTAGATGGAGATGATGTTGTGGCACAGGACAGGACGCATGGAGCGAAGCCGATTGTTCCACGAGGAGTATTTTGCTGCCTTTATGATGCAGAATGCACCCTCATTCGAGCGGGAGAAGGCTTTTATGAGCTGTTGGGTTATACGGCGCAGGAGTTTAAGGCTAAATTTCAAGATAAGCTCACTCGGCTTATGTGGCCTGAGGATGCCGCCCATGTGGGGGAAACCATGGCCAGACAGCTGGAGAACGGCTCTGTGGTAGTCTGTGAAAACCGCTGGATGTGCAAGGATGGAAGCCTGAAGTGGGTATGGGTCAGTGCTGAGTTGCTTCAAGACCCGTCTGCGGGAGACTATTTTTACTGTATCTTTCATGATATGTCAGCTCATATGCAGGCCAAACGCCAACTGGCCCAGCGTGAGAGCCGCTATGAGCTTGCCATACAGCAAACGCAGGATATTATCTTTGAATGGCGCCGGGATACCGGTAATACCCAATATGACCCCAATTTTAAACGGAAATTCGGCTATGTGCCCGAAACAGGTCCGGGCGGGAACGAGCGGAATCGGGCCATCCGGGTTCATCCGGAGGATCAGGCTGCCCTGGATGCCGAGGTGGAAAGGCTGATAGAGGGAGCCGAGGGGATTACGGCAGAATACCGGATTCAAAAGGCGGATGGGAACTATCTTTGGGTGAGGTGCCGGGTGGCTGCCGTCCGGGATGAAAAGGGAAACCTTTGCAGAATTGTGGGGGTTATCTCGGACATCAATGAGCAAAAAGAGAACATACAGGCCGCCCGGGAGAAGGCCTGCCGGGACCCGCTGACAAAGCTGTATAACCACAGCACCACCAACCTGCTCATCAGCGAATACCTGCAAAAGGAGGGAGCCGCCGGGGCCCTTCTCGTCATTGATGTGGATAACTTTAAAAGCGTCAACGACACGCTGGGTCATATTTACGGCGATGCGGCCCTGAGTGAAATTGCGGTTCATCTGCGTAACCTGTGCGGCCCTGACGATGTGATGGGCCGGGTGGGCGGCGACGAATTTGCGGTTTTTTTGGTGGGGGACATTGGCTCGTCCGAGCTGACCCGGCGGCTGGATGGGATGTTGGATGTGTTCCGCCATCTGTCGGAAAATTCCAAGGCTCATTACCGCTATGAGCTGTCGGGCAGTATTGGGGTGGCTTTTTTTCCTCGGGATGCCGACAGCTATATAGACCTGTTTGAAAAGGCCGATGCGGCCATGTACCATGCCAAGCGCACAGGAAAAAACCGCTATGCCATCTACCGCCCCGACATGGAGCTGGAGATGGTAAAGCGGAGGGGGATGGCTCAGGATATTGAGAACAAAGAACCCTCGCAGAATCACTTTCTGAGCAACCTGCTGGAATATCTGCTGCATATTCTTCTGGAAAATCCGGAGGGAAATATGGCTATTCCCAGGATATTGGAGCTGCTGGGCAATCTGTTTCGTTTTGGCCGGGCCTATGTTTACGAGAGAAGCGACGAAGGTCTTTCCTTTCCACCCACCTTTGGGTGGCGGGCGGCCAATGCACCCGTGCCAGAGACGGCGCAGACCGCTGTGCCAGCCCAGGCCATGCCAAGGGTGCAGGTGGAGTTTGACGGCGAAACCCTGCTTTGCAAGCAGACCATTCCGCCCGCCCAAAAGGCAGCTTGTCTGGAGTGGATGAAAGGGCGGGGAGCCACCGCCTGCTTCCAGTACCCCATTTTGGATGGGGAGGAGTTGGTAGGGGCAGTCGCCTTCGAGGTGTTTGATCAGGGGCGCAGCCCCGGTGTTGAGGAGCGAAACGCCCTTTTCAAGGTATCAGAAGCCTTGGGCTTAATCCTCACTCGAACTCGAAGGCGGGAGCGTTTGCAAAAGCGAAATGCCAATTCGGAGCAGCTTTTGCAGCTGGCCTATGACGGGGTTTACGGGGTGGACCTGGATACCTATAAGCTGGTCTTTGTCAACAGTAAAATGGCACAGGAAGATTTAAAGTCCGGACAGCTTTGCTATCGGGCCATTCGGGGAATGGATGCTCCCTGTCCGGACTGTCCTCTGGAGGCCCTGAAAGCCGGAAAAAAACGGGCGGTGCAGGAGCTTTATCATCCCCGTACCAAAACCTGGAGCCTGACCATAGGCTATCTCAGAAAGACGCTGGATGGGCAGAATGTGGCCCTGTTCAGCAGTCAGGACATCACGGCCTACCGGGCCGACTCCGCCCGGCTGGAGCTGCTCAATGAAAAACTGCCCGGAGGTATGCTGGGCGGCTATCTGGAGCCGGGGTATCCCATCTATTTCATCAACAAAAGAATGATGCACTATCTGGGGTATGCCAGTGAGGAAGAGTTTGCTTCGGACAATGAGGGGCTTTTGCTTAATGCCATCCATCCCGAGGACCGGGAAGGCGTTGAGCAGCAGGTGAACCGGCAAATGGAAGAGGGCAACGAGTATGAAATCCTCTACCGGATTCGCAAAAAGGACGGCCGTTACCTGTGGTTTCGGGATATGGGAAGAAATACGCAGGCTGAGGACAGCCGGAAGGTCTTTATCAGCGTCTGCATTGATGTCACCACTCAGATGGAGTTTCAGGACCAGCTGACCCTGTACCGCAACGCCTCCCAGGGGGGCGCCTTTGTGGTAGGTATGGATGAGGAGCTTACCCTGCGTTACGGCAACGACATCTTTTTTCAAGTTTTGGAATATACCCCCCCGCAGATGGAGCAGGAGCTTGGCAACAAGTGCCTGCGTACTTGTCACCCGGATGAGGTAAGCCGTGTGCAGATGATGTTACAGGCTGCCATGGAAGCGGGCCAGACCCGCTTGACCTGGGAGATGCGGGTCATTACGGGGAAAGGAAATCTGCGCTGGCTTTCGGTTTCGGCCGCCATGGAGTACCGGGATGGTGAGTGGGTGCTGAACGGCTTTTTACTCGACATCACCGAAACCCATGACCTGCGGGAACAAATTGCCCGCAATGAGGAGCGCTATCGCATTGCCTTGAGCCAGGCCAATATCCAGGTATGGGAACTTGATTTAAAGACCCGGAACATAACGGCCACCGGACACTCCATGGAGGAGAAAGCCTTGCAGGAGGGCTTTCAAAATGTCCCCGAAGGGGCCATTCGAAATGGGCTTATTCACCCAGACTCCCAGGAGAGTGCCCGGGCCCTCTATCGGGAGCTATATGCCGGGGTCAAGAGTGCCAAGGGGGATATTCTGATGCGGAATACGCCCCATGAGTCCTGGCAGTGGGAGCGGGTCACCTATACCACCGTGTTTTCCCCCGGAGGAGAGCCCCTGCGGGCGGTGGCTGTGGGGGAAAATGTAACCATGCAGAAGCAGGCGGAAATCCGCTATCAGCAGGAGCTGAATCTTCGCAATGCTTTGTCCGAGGGACTTCTGGCCAGCAGCCGGGTAAATTTGACCAAAGACCAGG
>CAZHWK010000241.1:0-3456 GCA_964536405.1 uncultured Oscillospiraceae bacterium | reverse complement strand
ATCCACGGTGATGCCGCTGCGGGCCAGAACCTGGATGGCATCGGCCCGGGCGTTGGACTGGTACCGGGCGGCATACCATGCCCGGGAGCCCACCAGGGCCAGCAGAAAGAAGTTGGTACACAGTAAAATCAGCAAGATGACATTTTTCAGCCTTGACCATTCCATAGATGTGTCACCTCGCAGTCCAGGCGGGGGCCACAGGGCCGCTTCCGCCGTCATAGTAGCACAGCTTTAAGTCCTTCCCCACGGCATCCAGCGCCTCCATGGCGGCCATGGCCTGGAACTCGGGCAGGAGGACGGCCGTTTCGGTGGTGGGGGTATAGCTGCGCAGGTGGAGCATATAGCTGGTAATCTGCCCGTCGGCAACCGTGAATTGGGCGCACCAGCCCTTTTGCCCCAGGCAGACCTCGGCCCCGGACAGACTGTATGAGTAGGTCAGGGTGGAAACCCCATTTTCCTGAGTGAAGTCGGACAGGAAAAGCCGGGCCGAGCCGCTGCGGGGGATGAGAACCTGGTTGGCCAGGCGGCTTATGATTTCAATCAGCTCCAGCCGGGACGGGTTTTGAGGGACAGGGTAGCGGGCCTCCCCCTCTCCGGCCAGAAAGACCACCGAGCCGGTGGTGGTCAGGCGCAGACTGTCCGACCCGTCCAACACCCGCCAGCCCCCGGCGGCCGGGTAGGTGGAGTTGGGCTGAGGGACGAAGTCCAGGGCCTTGAGCAGATCGCTGCGAACCCCGCTGTCCGACAGGTCCAGGGCCACATCTCCGGTATAGACCAGGGGGGCGGGAGGGTCGGGGAGCAAAAGGACATCGGGGCTTAAATCCCCATAGCGGTCGGGCACCGAAAAGGCGAAGAAGGCACCGTTTGGAATGAAGCTGTCCAACTGAGTTCCGAAACGAGCCGAGGTTTCACAGGTATAATACGAGCCGGTCTGTGCATCTACATAGTAAAGACGGACCACGTCGCCCTCCTCATCCTGAGCCAGAAGGAGGGAGGATATTTCCCCTGTGAGAAGGGTGGCTTCTCCGCCGCTGAGCCAGGTGGAGAGGGAGGAAAGAGGGGTGGCACCCAAAAAATCAAAGTAGACCCCCGTGCGGGAGAGGGCCTTTTCCCAAGAACGGCGGCTGCTGGCGGAAGGAGGCTCGGCCGTGACCAGAGCCTCCCCCAGCAGAGTGCCAAGCCGCTCAAACAACTCATCCACCGCAGGGTCATCGTACTGGACCCCATAGCGGCCGTTGTCATTGACCACGGCCATGCGCACCGGGCGGGCGGCCCCGCTTTGCACCGGAAGAGCACCCAGCTGGGTGTGCAGGGGTTCGGTGCTGCCCGGCAGAAAAAAGCCCAGCAGATCGCCCTGCATGAAGTCACTGTATAGAAAGGATTGTGCCGTGAGAAAAATGGCTGAGAGGGTCAGAAGGACAATGAGCAGAGATTTGAGGGCCTCGATGGCCTGACGTTTGGCCTTATTCATGGCGGGGACCCTCCACCAAAAGCTCCAGCCGGATGGTAAGGCCGGGGTCGGACTTATCCACCAGAGCGATGGAGCCGCCATGCTGGGTTACAATCTCCTTGGCAATGGAAAGGCCCAGGCCGGTACCCCCGGATTCCCGGGAACGGGCCTTGTCCACCCGATAAAATCGCTCAAAGATACGGTGGCGGTCCTCGGCGGGGATGCCGATGCCGTTATCCGAGACCTCGGCCCAGACTTTGTCCCCTACGGTGCCGGCCCAGATGTCGATGGTGCCACCGTCGGGGGTGTATTTAATGGCATTGGAAACCACATTCATCAAGACCTGTAAAATCCGCTCCCGGTCGGCCGTAATGGCGGGCAAGATGTCGGGCAGGTGGAGGGTAAGGGTGTGGCCGTGCCGCTGGGCCTCCAGCAGGACGGCGTTATACAGGTCCCGGAGCGCCGCCCCAAAGGGGAATTGAGTGAAGTTCAGCCCGCCCTTGCCCGAGTCGAAGCGGGAGAGGGTCAGCAGGTCCTGGACAATATGGGTCATGCGGTCGCTTTCCCCCAAAATGACACCCAGGAAGTTCTTTTCCATGTCGGGGGGGAGGTCCCCGGCGTTGTCCGACAGGGTTTCGGCATAGGAGCGGATGTTGGTCAGAGGAGTGCGAAGCTCGTGGGACACGTTGGCCACAAACTCCCGGCGCAGCTCCTCGGTTTTGCGCTGGGTGGTCACGTCGTGAATGAGGACCAGGACACCGCCCAGGCTTTCCTGGTCAAAGGGGGCGAGAAAAAGCTCCAGATTGCGGCCACCGGTTTCCCGCTCCCCCTCCAGAAAGTCGGGGGCATGGATGGCCAGCACTTCGGACAGGGAGGCCACATCCCCGAAGAGGTCCTCGTAATGGGCCTGGGGGGCCACCGTTCGGCCCAGCATTTCTTCGGCCGCCGGGTTGACGTGAATGACCGCCCCATCCCGGGAGAAGGCCACCACCCCGTCGGTCATGCGCAGGAAGAGGGTGTCCAGCTTGGTGCGCTCACTCTCCACCTCCTGGATGGTTTCCTGGAGCTGGCGGGCCATGTTGTTAAAGGTGTTGGTCAGCACACCGATTTCGTCCTTGGAGCCGACTTCGATTTTGTTGGAGAAGTCCCCCTCGGCCACCCGCCGTGCCCCAGCGGTGAGCCGCTCGATGGGGCCAATCATGGTCTTGGCCAGCAGGAAGGAGAGAAGCACTGAGATGACCAGGCCGAATACCAGGGACTGAATAATCAGCACCACCAACTGGCTGTTCAGGCTTTGGTCGGTGGCACGGTTGTCGTATAGGTAGACAATATAGCTTTGGTCCCCCCGGGTGATGGGGACGGCCACGTCCATATACTTGGCTGTTACGTCGCTTTGGGAGCCAACCTCCCCCCGGGTGAGGGCAGCCAGCAGGTTGGGGGACTTGTTGAGGGAAGGCCCCCCCTCCGGGTCGGAGCCACCCAGGTACTTGCCGGTGGAGCCGTCCAGAATGTAGTAGTTGCGGTTGCGTCCGTCCACACCCATGGCACCGCTGTATGCCGACAGGACCCGCTGAAGGGCTTCGGTACCGTCAGTTTCCCCCTCGCTGGGGACGGTCATGTCGTAATAGAGGTCCTCATCGGCAAAGACCTCCTGCATTTGGCTGTAAAAGGTGTTCAGATAAAAGGAGGCGACCGAGTTGATGAGAAAGGCCCCCACCACCGTCATCAGAGAAACGATGAGCAGGACCAAAATCAAAACCAGCTTCATGTGCAGGGAACGGAACATGGGCGGAGCCTCCTTTCTGGAGTGGTGTTGGGTTGCCCCCGGACAGGGGGGAGGGGGGGCCGCTTTGGCGGGGGGGATTTCGCCGCTTGCGAGCGGCCAGGAACGTGCGGCGACCGGCCGCAGGGGGAGGGTTTCGCCCCTTGCGAGGGGCGGGGAAACGTGTCGGGGTTGCCCCGACGGGCATCCACCATTTCTTTTTTGTGCTTGGCAAAAAAGAAAC
>CAZHWK010000240.1:0-3463 GCA_964536405.1 uncultured Oscillospiraceae bacterium | reverse complement strand
CTGAAATTTTAGCCGTGGGGCAAAGCCCCACATGGCAATTTATATTAGGCTTTGCCTAATATAAATTATCCTTTATATTTCTGGCTCTGGGCCACCGCCAACTCATCACAGCGGTTATTAAACTCATTGGACGCATGGCCCTTGACCCAGTGGAGATTGACAGTGTGCTTTTCGCACAACTCCAAAAGCTTTCCCCACAGGTCTGGGTTCAAGGCGGGCTTTTTATCCCCCTTGACCCAGCCCTTGGCTCGCCAGGACCGTGCCCAGCCCTTTTCCAAGGCGTCTATGACGTATTTGGAGTCTGAGTATAGTTCCACCACACATGGTTCCTTTAGGGCCTCCAGGGCCGAAATAACCCCCGTCAGCTCCATCCGGTTGTTGGTGGTCTGCTTTTCCCCGCCGGACATTTCCTTTTTAAACTCCCCGTACATGAGGATGGCTCCCCAGCCCCCCGGGCCGGGGTTGCCGCTGCAAGCACCGTCGGTATAAATGGTCACAGTTTTCATTCCTCGGTCTGCTCCACCTGGACTTCGGTTTCGGTCACAGCCTGCTCCTCAGAAGTTTCCACAATTTCTTCCCCTTCGTGGAAAACTTCCTCCTCTTCCTCGTGGTCGGTAATGGCCAGGGAAATCACCTTGACCCCTTCGGCCAGACGCATGAGGATAACCCCCTGGGTGGTACGACTGTAAGTGTTGATGTCGGCCACCACCATACGGATGATCACCCCGTCGTCCGAAATCATCATCACATCGTAGCTTTCATCCACCATGGCAATGCCCACAATCAGGCCGGTTTTGTCGGTGATGTTATAGTTTTTCAGGCCGGTGCCGCCCCGGTTCTGGGGCTCCCCGGCGTCGCCACGGAGGTATTCCTCCACCATGGTGCGCTTGCCGTAGCCATTTTCGGTGACGGTAAGCAGGCTCATGCCCTCCCGGGCAATGTCGGCCCCAATCACATAGTCGTTGCCCTTCAAACGGATGCCACGCACGCCGGCGGCGTCACGGCCCATAGGCCGCACGTCGGTCTCCCGGAAGCAGATGGCCATACCGTTGCGGGTAGCCATCAGCACATTGTTGTTCCCCTCGGTGTGAAGGACGGAAATCAGCTCATCCCCCTCGTCCAGGGTAATACAGCGGATACCGGCCTTGCGGGCGGTGAGCAGGGTAGGCAGGCTGACCCGCTTCACAGTGCCGTCCCGGGTGACCATGACCAGATAGTTGTCCTCGTTGAACTCGTGGACCTGAATCATGGCGGTGACCCGCTCCTCCTGTTCCAGAGGCAGGACGTTGACAATGTTGGTGCCCTTGGCCGTCCGGCCTGCCTCGGGAATTTGATAGCCCTTCTTGCGGTGGACCCGGCCACGGTTTGTGAAGAAGAAAATGTGGTCGTGGGTGGAGGCGGTGAAAAGGGTTTTGACATAGTCCTCTTCCTTCAGGCTCTGGGCCGTAATCCCACGGCCGCCTCTGCGCTGGGCCCGGTAGGTGGAGGCGGGCAGACGCTTGATATACCCCGCCGAGGTGAGGGTAAAGACGCACTCCTCCTCCTCAATGAGGTCCTCAATGTCAATATCGTCCTCGGCAAAGCCGATTTCGGTACGGCGGTCGTCCCCAAACTTATCCCGAATGTCCCCAAGCTCGGTTTTCAGCACTCCACGGAGCATCACTTCGTCGGAAAGCAGCTGATTAAAATACTCAATCTTTTTCATCAACTCGTCAAACTCGGCCTGAAGCTTCTCCCGGTCCAGCCCTTGCAGGGCCTTGAGGCGCATGTCCAGAATGGCCTGGGCCTGTACGTCATCCAGCCCGAACCGCTGCATCAGCTTCTCCTTGGCGTCGTCATAGGAGGAGCGGATAATCCTGATAACCTCATCAATGTTGTCCTGGGCAATGAGCAGGCCTTCCAACAGGTGGGCACGCTCCTTGGCCTTGCGCAGGTCATACTGGGTGCGGCGGGTGATGACCTCTTCCTGGAAGGCGATATAGTGGTCCAGCACCTCCCGGAGGGTCAGTACCTTGGGCTGCTTCTGGTCGTTGACCAAGGCCAGCATGACGATGGCGAAGGTGGACTGCATGGCGGTCTGGGTATACAGGCGGTTCAAGACCACCTGGGGATTGGCGTCCTTTTTCAGTTCAATGACAATCCGCATACCCTTCTTGCCGTCGGACTCGTCCCGCAGGCCGGAAATACCCTCCAGCCGCTTGTCGTGAACCTGGTCGGCAATGTTTTCCACCAGGCGGGCCTTGTTGACCTGATAGGGCAGCTCGGTGACGATGATACGGGTGCGGCCCTGGGCAAACTCCTCCATCTCGGTGCGGGCACGGACCCGAATGTGTCCCTTGCCGGTGGCATAGGCCGCCCGGATGCCGCTTCTGCCCATAATAATTCCCTTGGTGGGGAAGTCGGGGCCCTTGATATGCTCCATCAAATCTTCCAGGGTGGCTTCGGGATTTTCCAGCACGCAGATGGTGGCATCAATGACCTCCCGCAGGTTGTGGGGAGGAATGTTGGTGGTCATACCAACCGCAATGCCGCTGGAACCGTTGACCAGCAGGTTGGGGAACCGGGAGGGGAGGACCCGGGGTTCTTTCAGGCTCTCGTCAAAGTTGGGGTCCCAGTTCACGGTGTCCTTGTCGATGTCCCGCATCATTTCGGCGGTCATTTTGGCCATGCGGGCCTCGGTGTAACGGTAAGCGGCCGGGGGGTCGCCGTCCACACTGCCGAAGTTGCCGTGGCCGTCCACCAGGGGATAGCGCATGGAGAAGTCCTGGGCCAGACGGACCAGCGCATCGTACACCGACTGGTCGCCGTGGGGGTGGTACTTACCCAGCACGTCACCCACGCAGGTGGCCGACTTCTTAAAGGCCTTGTCAAAGGTCAGGCCGCTTTCATACATGGAGTACAGAATACGGCGGTGAACCGGCTTCAAACCGTCCCGCACGTCGGGCAGGGCACGGCCCACGATAACGCTCATGGCGTACTCGATGTACGCATTCTGCATCTCGTGTTCCAGATTGATTTCAACAATTTTCTGCTCGGGATAAGAAATATCCTTGCTTTCGTAGTCCTTTTTCAACTCTTATCCCTCCTCTTAATAGTCCAGATTGACAGCCCTAAAGGCATTTTGTTCAATATACTCCCGCCGTGGCTCCACCTTTTCACCCATGAGCAGGGTGAAAATCTCGTCAGCCTTCACAGCGTCATCCATGGTGATACGCTTCAAAGTGCGGGTTTCGGGGTTCATGGTGGTGTCCCAAAGCTCGTGGTCGTCCATCTCGCCCAAGCCCTTAAAGCGGCTGATGTCAATTTTGGCGTTCTGGTTATCCCCACGCATTTCGGCCGAAATGCGGTCCCGCTCCTCGTCCGAGAAGGCCACCCGGCTCTGCTTGCCCCTCACCAGCTTGTAAAGGGGCGGCACGGCGGCGTAGACATAACCGTTTTCAATAAGGGGACGCATGAAACGGAA
>CAZHWK010000239.1:0-3480 GCA_964536405.1 uncultured Oscillospiraceae bacterium | reverse complement strand
CCTGCTGGCCCTTGGCCAGCTTTACAATGCGGCTTGTGCCCAGGCGGTCGGCACCAAGGTTGATGAAATCCTCAGCGTCCTGAAGGGAGGAAATTCCCCCCGCCGCCTTAATTTTCACACGGGGTGCCACGTGGGCCTTGAAAAGGGCCACATCTTCCCGGGTAGCCCCGCCGGTGGAAAAGCCGGTGGAGGTCTTGATATAATCAGCCCCGGACTGGGACACGATTTCACACAGCTTAATCTTCTCGGCCTCGGTAAGCAGGCAGGTTTCAATGATGACCTTCAAAATGCGCCCCTGGCAGGAAGCCTTGATGGCCTTGATTTCGGCCAGAATGTCATCCCAGCGGCCGTCCTTGGCCCAGCCGATGTTGATAACCATGTCGATTTCATCGGCCCCGTTTCGAATGGCATCCTCGGTTTCAAAGACCTTGACCTCGGTGGTGGAGTAGCCATTGGGAAATCCGATCACGGTACAGATTTTCAACTTGTCCCCCACATACTCGGCACACTGGCGGACATACCCGGCGGGAATACAGACGCTGGCACAGCCGAACTTCATACCGTCATCGCAGATTTCTTTGATTTGATCCCAGGTGCTTTCCTGCTTCAGCAGAGTGTGGTCACAGCGGGCCAGAATTTCCTTCACATCCATGGTGGTACTTCCTTTCTCATCCTAACAGTTTGGGGGTGTATGGGGCACAAGTGGATTTCCCTTACATTGTTACCAGCTCATACTTTCTGGTACCTACCCCGATTTTTTCACAGTGTTCCAGACCGCAGGCCCACTCGGAGTTTGGCTCCACATTCACAAAATGGTCGTGGTGGTCATGGAAGTCGGACTTTTTCATGTTATCGGCCAGCTGGGAGTTGGGCAGCGGAGTCTGCTTCAAGCAGGCGTCCACACAGGCCTGGTCCAGTGCCACCGGGTCAAAGGAGGCGAACATCCCCACATCAGGCAGAATAGGGGTGTCGTTGTTTCCATGGCAGTCACAGACCGGGGAAATATCCTGCACCAGACTGATATGGAAGTGGGGACGGCCATCCAGCACGGCCTTGGTATACTCGGCCATCTTGAGGTTCACATCCCGGGCACTGCTGGAGTTTGTGTTGGCAATGGCATCCACGTTACAGTGGCCGATGCAGCGGCCGCAACCCACGCACTTATCCTCCAGAACCCGGGCCTTGCCGTTTTCCAGCACAATGGCATCCTGGCCGCAGTTTTTGGCGCACAGGCCACAGCCCACGCACCGCTTGGGGCGAATGGTGACGATGCCGCCGTTATGCTGCTCCATCTTCCCCGCCCGGCTGCCGCAGCCCATGCCAATATTTTTAATGGCACCGCCGAAGCCGGTCAGCTCGTGGCCCTTAAAGTGGCTCAAGCTGATAAACACGTCGGCATCCATGACGGCACGGCCGATTTTGGCCTCCTTCACATACTCGCCGCCCTCCACGGGGACCAGCACCTCATCAGTACCCTTGACCCCGTCACCGATGATGACATGGCAGCCGGTGGAGAAGGGGGAAAAGCCGTTTTCATAGGCGGCTTCCAGATGATCCAGGGCGTTTTTCCGCCGCCCGACATACAGAGTATTGCAGTCGGTGAGGAAGGGGCGGCCCCCCAGCTCCTTCACCACATCGGCCACCGCCTTGGCATAGTTGGGGCGCAGGTAGGCCAGGTTGCCCGGCTCCCCGAAGTGCATTTTAATGGCCACCATTTTCTTTTCAAACTCAATTTCGCCAATCCCCGCCGCCCGAATGAGTTTTTTCAGCTTCTCCGGCAGGCTGATGTGAGGGGCACGAAAGTCGGTAAAATATACATTAGATACACTCATGCTTGGTTCTCCTTTTCTTCCGCCTTTGCCCGCCGGTCGGGCAGAAGGTGGTTGACCGCCACGGCTACAAAGATGCCAACGGCAGTTTCCCCCATACGGGTGAGGGTATAAACATAACGTTCCGGCCCGCTGTGGGACAGCAGCACGGCGCAGCAGACCACCCCGCCGATGCTGCAAGCCGCCGGGTGGCCCAGCAGGCTGCAAAGCCAGATGGTGACCAGTACCCCAAGGCCCATAAAGACCCCGAACAAGAAGGGGCCACTTTCTTCTCCGGCCAGCCAGAGAATGACAATACCCACACAGCCCCCTACCCCGGTTCCCAAAAGCCGGGACAAACCGTGGCGCAGGGACTGCTCCACCGAGCTTTGCATACAGATGACGGCGGCAATACAGGCATAAAAAGGGCCGATTTGGTCAAGGGGGTTCCCGGTGGGCTCAGCCTGCCAGAGGGGCAGGAAAATGAAAAAGCAGACAGTCACCGCCACGGCGGTTTTCACCGTGCGCATGCCGGGAGGCCGCAGTTTTCCTGCCATGCTTAAAAGGGCAGGTTCAGCCCGCCGGTGATGCTCTGCATGGAGGAGGCCGCATCGGCCTCGGCAGCTCGGCTGGCCTCGTTCACAGCGGCCACGATAAGGTCCTGAAGCATCTCCACATCCTCAGGGTCCACAGCCTCGGGGTCGATGGTGAGGCTTTTCAGATTGCGCTTGCCGTCCACGGTGGCCGTAACCACGCCGCCGCCTGCCCCCGCCGTATACTCCTTATTCTGAAGCTCTTCCTGCATCTTCATCATGTCCTGCTGCATTTTCTGGGCCTGCTTAATCATGTTCATGTTCATGCCGCCCATGCCGCCCATACCACCCATGGGGCGGCCGCCGCCAAATCCTTTTGCCATTGTAACGTCCTCCTTATATGGTGTGCCGCCCTTTGGCCGGCACTTTCTTTTATATCATGCAAATTGCAGATGAAACCATGTTACATTTTATCTTTATACATCGCCGTTGTCAACACGAAAGCATAGCGCAAAAGGACAAAAGGCCCTCTCCACCGCTTGCAGTGCAAGGGATGGAGAGGGCCTTTTGTCAGGTTATTGACCCTCTTCCCGGTCCTCCCGAAAAAGAACGCCATTGCTTTCCATAATGTCACGCAGGGCCCGAACATATTTTCCCGACTGATGCACCACAAAGGCATCGGAATCAATGGGAATACCCAGCTCATGCATTCTGCGGATGCCCCAAATGTAAAGCAAGTCCAACGCAGGAATGACTTCTTCCCCTTCCGGGGTCAAAACATACTCCACCTTGGGCGGCAGGGTATCATAGACAATTCGCTTGACCAGCCCATCTTCCGCCAGTTCTTTAAGCTGCTGACTAAACACCTTCTCGGAGATAGGCAGCGTGTTCAGCGTGTTGTTAAAGCGAATGCTCCCATAGGTGTGGATGTGGTGGAGTATGGTCATTTTCCACTTTCCACTGATGCAGTGACGAATGTAGTGGTAAGGATTGACCGGCTCACCTCTGTGTTCAAAACTCATTTTTTACTGGCCTCCTTATCTTTGGTCAAATTATACCACACTCCTCCCTCCATAGACAAGCATCTAGAGCCTTTCTGAAAAGTCGCTGTGCCTGGAATTTTGAGCAAAAATTTGGTC
>CAZHWK010000238.1:0-3493 GCA_964536405.1 uncultured Oscillospiraceae bacterium | reverse complement strand
TTTACACCTTTTCCCCCAAAGGGGTCTGCTCCCGTCAAATGACACTGGACATTGAGGACGGCATCATTCAATCCCTTGAGGTGCAGGGCGGCTGCTCAGGCAACCTGCAGGGCATCTCTAAGCTGGTGGTCGGCATGCCTGCCGAAGAGGCGGCCAAGCGGCTGGAGGGCATTCATTGCGGCTTCAAAGCCACCTCCTGCCCCGACCAGCTTTCCAAGGCTTTGAAGCAAGCCCTCAGCCAGGGCTGATACCGTTCGGCATACAAGCCATAAAAAGGCCGTCAGACATATAGTCTGACGGCCTTTTTTCATTTTTTTCTTATTTTTCTTATCTGCGGTTTCCCCGGTAGTGACTGCCGTTATAGGTGCGATGACGGCGTCTGCGCCGTCCCATCAAGGTATTGCGTACCACCAGCACCACCACGAGAACGGCCAGGGCCACAAGGGCAATCCGCACCCAAAGCTGACCGAAAAAGGCTTTCACCTGGCTGATGCGGTACATCCACTCGTCCCGCTCCACCGCATTGAGGGCCAGCAGGTCCATGGTGCCGTACTCTTTGCCCTGATAGCTCACACTGACGCTGCCCAGCTTCTGCCCCTTGGTCACTGGTGCTTCCACCGTTTCGGCATCATACACCGGGGTAATGGTAAAGTCCTCCGGCTTCACATCCTTGGGCAGGGTGGCCTCCAGGGTGCCGGACGGCACGGCCACCACATGCTCGGTCTTGGAAAGGGTCACCCCCACCTCCCCTTGCAGGTCCATGGAGGTCAAAATAGTCTGACGGCTGAAGTGATTAAAGCCGAACTCAAACAGCCGCTTGCTTTCCGAGAAGGAGGGGCGGTCCACGATAACCCCTTTATCGTCGGTCACATTCTCGGCCCCCAGCACCACGGCATAGAGGGTCCGTTCATCCTTCACAGCGGCCGACACCAGGCACTGGCCCGCCTCAGGGGTGGAACCGGTCTTGATGCCGATGGCATTGCGGTAAGTATAGCCAATGTACCGCCAGCTGGTCAGCAGGGCATTGGTATTATAAAAGTGCCGCTGGGCATGTAAATTCGTTTCGGGTACATAGTGATCCACCGTAGACACAATCTCCCGGAAAAGGGGGTGCTTCATGGCCTCAAAGGCCATGAGATAAATGTCGTAAGCGGTGGTGTAGTGATTCTCGTTGTGCAGACCATGGGCATTTGCAAAATGGGTGTCCTTCATGCCAAGGGCCTTGGCCCGCTCGTTCATCTTATCCACAAAGGCCGCCTGGCTGCCCGCCACCTCTTCGGCCAGAATATTGCAGGCCTCATTGGCGGACGCCACCAAAGCACAAAACAGCAGGTCCCGAACGGTCATCTGCTCCCCCGCTTTAATATTCTGGGTGGAGCCGTCGGCCGACAGGCCCTGCATGGCGGTGCTGCTTACGGTCACCACCTTATTCATATCCAGCTGCCCATTGTCGATGGCTTCAATGGCAAGCATGGCGGTCATCACCTTGGTAATGCTGGCGGGATATCGCTTTTCATGGGCATTTTTCTCATAGAGGATTTCCCCCGTGTTCCCCTCTACCAGAAGGGCTGCGGTGGCCTGTACCTCCATCTCGTCCACCAGACCGGCCTGGGCTGGCGGCAGGATGGAAAGGCTTAGTACAAGGGTCAGAAAAAGGGCGATAATCGAATATTTTTTCATAGGAAATTCTCCTGCTCCGTGATATAATAGCTGCAAAGCGGCTATTCTATTGCGCATTTGCGCACGGTGTGCGCAAGTGCTTGGATTGCAAGGCCCTGCCGTCAAAGACGGCAGATGGCCATTCTATCATGATTGAAAATCATGATAGAATAATCGCAATGCGATTACCCTGCTTTTTTCAGCCACGCTTTCCCTCTGCTGTAAGACGCATCGAACGGGCTGACAGACATTCTATTCATTATAACAAATCAATTCTCTGAACACAATGACAGGAGAATAACAAAATTATGAAATTTCAAAAATTGGAACTGCTGACGCTGGGACTGACCCTGGTGGCGTTGGCCTTCTTGACCGGTTGGTTTCTCTCCCGTCAGGACCAGGCCAGGCAGGCCTTTGTCCCCTCCCCTGCCCTTCCAACTGCCACCCCCAGTCAACCCCTTCTCCCTGAACCCAGTCAGCCGCTCATCAATATCAACACCGCCACCGCCGAAACGCTAGCCACCCTGCCCGGGATTGGGGAGAAAAAGGCGGCCGCCATTGTGGCCTATCGGGAGGAGCATGGTCCCTTCCCTGTGATAGAAGCCCTGACCGATGTGCCCGGAATTGGAGAAACTATTTTCAACCAGTGCCAGGGGTTTTTAACCGTGGAAGATTAACGTTTAGGCTTTTCAATTTGATTTTATGCCGGTGCCTGCGGGCACCTTTGATACTGAAGCAATACAGCCGTCCCTTTGATGGCTGTTTACGCACCATGTGCAGGGAAAGGAGTGGTCATACCTATGGCAAAAATTTTAGTCATTGACGATGAAAAGGTGCTGGTCAAGGGCATCAAATTCAACCTAGAAAACGAGGGCTATGAGGTCGAGGTGGGCTATGACGGCGAAGAGGCCGTGGAGAAGGCCCAAACCGGGAACTTCGATTTGGTGATTTTGGACCTGATGATGCCGAAAATTGACGGGCTTCAAGCCTGTATGCGCATCCGGGAGTTTTCCACCGTGCCCATCATCATGCTCACCGCCAGAAGTGAGGATGCCGACAAAATCATCGGCTTTGAGTCGGGGGCCGACGACTATGTGACCAAGCCCTTCAATATTTTGGAACTGAAAAGCCGTATCCGGGCCATCCTCCGCCGGGCGGCCAGCACCGAAAAAAAGGAGCGGTCAAGCCGCCTGACCCAGGGCCATATCGTCCTGGACACCGACGAGCGTTCGGCCCTGAAGGACGGACAGAGCGTGGAGCTCACCGCCAAGGAATTTGACCTTATGGAGCTTCTGCTTCGCAATCCGGGGCGGGTATACAGCCGGGAAAACCTGCTCAACCTGGTCTGGGGCTATGAGTATGTGGGGGACTACCGCACGGTGGACGTCCATGTGCGCCGTCTGCGGGAAAAGCTGGAAAAGGACCCGGCCAATCCGGAATACATTCTCACTAAGTGGGGCGTGGGCTACTATTTGAAAAATTCCTAGGAAATGCTTTCTTCCAAAGGAGGTGACCTCGTGGACAGTTCCAAGGGCCATACCATTCCCTTTTTCCGCTCCCTGCAAATGAAATATGCCCTGACCTACATCGTGGTCATCGGGGCGGTTCTGATTTTGCTGAATACCTATCCCCTTTTGTCCTCCCAGGACCTGGTGTTTCAGTCCAAGCGAAATTCCCTGCAAAGTCAGGCCACCGTCCTGGCAAGCTCCCTGGGTGTATCGGACACCCTCACCTCGGACGGGGTCTATCAGGCCATGGAGGTTCTGGGCACCCCTGCCCTGACCCGGGTTCTGGTCACCGACCCCGCCGGCTTGATTCTCTATGACAGCACGGG
>CAZHWK010000237.1:0-3525 GCA_964536405.1 uncultured Oscillospiraceae bacterium | reverse complement strand
CACCGCCAGCCACAACCCCAAGGAGTATAACGGCTATAAGGTCTATTGGGCCGACGGGGCCCAGCTCCCCCCCCACCATGCCGCTGCCATCGCCCAGAAGATGACCGAGCTGGACGTGTTTACCACCCCCAAGTGTGCCGACTATGATGAAGCCCTCAAGGCGGGAACCATCACCCTTATGGGCAAGGAAACCGACGAGGCCTTCCTGGCAAACGTCCTCGCCCAGGCCAGCGACAAGGCCGTAGTCGCCCGGATGGCCGACACCTTTAAAATGGTCTACACCCCCTTCCACGGCACCGGGCGGGAGCTTATTCCCGAAACCCTCCGCCGCCTGGGGGTCAAGCATGTCCTGTGCGAGCCAAAGCAGATGGTCCCCGACGGCAACTTCTCCACCGTAGCCTCCCCCAACCCGGAAAACCCCGAGGGGTTCTATCTGGCTGTGGAGTTGGCCGACAAGGAAGGGGCCGACTTCATCCTGGGCAGCGACCCGGATGCCGACCGTGTGGGCATTATGGTCCGAGGCCCCGAGGGGAAGTTCCTGCCCCTCTCGGGCAACCAGACCGGTGTCCTTCTGCTGGACTACATCATCGCTTCCCGCAAGCGGGCGGGCACCCTGCCCGAAAATGCTGTGGCCCTCAAAACCATTGTCACCACCGAGATGGCTCGGGTCGTGGCCGAGCAAAACGGTGTGGCCTGCTTTGACACCTTTACCGGCTTCAAATTCATGGCCGAAAAGAAAAATGCTCTGGAGGAAAGCGGTCAGGGTAAGGTCATCTTCTCCTATGAGGAGAGCTATGGCTACATGATCGGGGACTATGTGCGGGATAAGGATGCGGTCACCGCCGCCCTTGTCTGTACCGAGATGGCCGTCTGGTACGCCAGCCAGGGCATGACCCTCTACGATGCCATGCAGGCCCTTTACGCTAAGTACGGCCCCTTTACCGAAAAGACCCTCAATCTGGTCATGCCCGGCTTGGATGGGCTTGCCAAGATGAAGGCTTTGATGGAGAATTTGCGCCAAAACCCCCTCACCGAGATTGCCGGGGTGGCCGTCACCGGGCGGAAGGACTATCTGGACGGCACCGATACCGATGTAGCCACCGGGGCGGTGGCCCAAATGGAACTCAAAGGCTCCAACGTGCTGAAATATAAGCTGGCCGACGGCACCGATTTGGTGGTCCGCCCCTCGGGGACCGAGCCCAAGGTCAAGGTCTATATCCTCGCCCGGGGCGAGGATGGCCACGAGAAGGCCACCCGCTATACCGCCTGGGCCGAAACCCTGAAAGAGTAAAAGAGAAAAAACAACTGCCCGGTGTGATACACACCGGGCAGTTGTACATTTATTGGGAAACCACTTGACATTTGCCACCACATAAGGTATTATGTCCCTGCAAACAGCAATTATTTTGATGTCGTATGTGCCACCACACGGAGGGCTTATGAAAAAAGAACGACCAGACATAGACCGTATTCCCTTCTATCATTGGGACACGACCGAACAGCTGAGCCAGTATAACCAGCTAATTGCTCAATATGCCGCGGTGATACAGGATGCCTCCCTGTCCGCTTTTTTGCCGGAGGCACGGTATAGCGGCAAAATCACGACACGAATTGCCCCTCACATCCATGAACAGGCGGCAAAGCTGGCGGAAGAACAGGGTATCAGCCTCAATCAATACATCAATGACGCCATTGTTGCGCTGAACAACCAACTGCTCGGCGTCAAGCGTGCGGCTCCCGCACTGACCACTACGGTGGAAAAGCTCTGCCAAAAATTACAGGAGCAGCCCTCCCGGTCAGCGACCCAATCAGGGACGATTAGCGGTACCTTTTGCTATACGCTCCCCAAAAAAGGAGAGTAACCTACTATGAGTGAGAACACACCGTTTTTGATTTTGGAGGAGCGGCTCATTCCCGATGTTTCCTTCCATGCCGATATCAAATCGCCCAGCACCCAGGTAAGTCCGAGCTATCAGTTCCGGCTGAGCTATGACGTGGATAACACCCACTGTATGGCCGAGCTGACACAGACTGTCAGCACGAAGGAGGACCCCGGCATCTTCAATCTGGAAGTCATGATGCGGGGATTTTTCCGCTGTGAGAACATTGAAAGCCAGGAGGACAAGCAGTTGGCCCATATCATGGCGTACAACCTTTTGTTTCCCCACATGCAGGCTTTTTTGAGAAGCTTCACCAGCGATGTGGGCCTTCCTCCTTTGATGATTATTCCAGAGCCCCCCGCCCCCAGCACAATCGAGCTGACGTAATCCCACGCTTTCCCCCGGCAAAAGGAAAACCCCCGCCGACAGCAATCGGCAGGGGTTTCAAGAGACTTCAACCATCAGATGGTCAAAGCGTCACCAATGCTTATTTTACCGTTCTGACTCGTTGTTGTCAATGTTTTTTGAGAAATCGCGGCATTTGAGAGGTGTGTTTTGGTCGCCGCTCTCCGCCTTTTTTCGGGGTTTTTATATGTCCTGACAATCAACGAGCCGGCGCACCGCGCCGAGAGAAAGAGAGGTAAATTATGAAAAACTACTATCTAAACACGAACACCGGCAACCCTAACAATAACTGCGAAGTCCACACTGAGGACTGCCGGTATTGCCCCTCCATCTTTAACAGGGTCTACCTGGGCCAGTTTAGCAACGGCATCCAGGCCGTTCAGGCCGCCAAAAACATGGGCTATTCCAATGCGGACGGCTGTATTCACTGCTGTCCCGAAGCCCATCACGGTTGAGGGGGGCAGATATGAATAAAAATGTCCATATCACTCCTCGCCCTGACGGAGGCTGGCAGGTCAAAACCGCCGGAGCCGGCCGTGCCGCAAAGGTGACCGATACCCAGCAGCAGGCTATTGACGCGGGCCGTAAGATGGCTGGCAACCGTGGCAGCGAGCTGGTCATCCACGGCAAGGATGGGAAAATCCGTGAAAAGGACTCCCATGGGCGTGACCCCTTCCCCCCGAGAGGTTAATTTCCGCAAGTACCCGGAGGACATGTAGGGTGTGGTGCTTTGCTCCCGCCGTGATTTTCTCCTTCGGTGTACGAAAAGATGCAACAAATGGAAGAAGCCCTCCCTTTATGATGAGCAGTTGCTCAAAATAAAAGGAGGGCTTTTGATGAAGAAAACAGAACACTATCAGTTAAACCAGTACGAACCCACGGACAGCTTTTTGAGGACGGATTTTAATGAGGACAACGCCAAAATCGATGGGGCTTTGCACCAGATTGCGCAAAGACCGGAATGCGTAGTTGGCCACTATCAGGGGAATGACAGCAGCACCCGGGACATCTATCTGGGCTTCCAGCCCAAGCTGATGATAATTAGCAGTACCCGTGGATTCCTCGATTACGGCGGTATTGTGATACCGGGCTACACCGGCGCGGACAATGCCGTCACCGTGACATCCACCGGGTTTCAAGTCCGGCACGTGGCCGGCAATATGAGCGCAAACAGCAGCAGCTATCACTATTTTTACCTGGCACTCAAATAAGAAAGGGGAAAAGGGGCCCCCGGCGTATG
>CAZHWK010000236.1:0-3585 GCA_964536405.1 uncultured Oscillospiraceae bacterium | reverse complement strand
CCCTGGATGACCTTCCCCCCACCGTTTTGGGCAAAAAGCCCTTGCAGCCCGCCCCTGCTGCCGCACCTGTCTCCCCCCAAAAAATCGACGGCTTCCACTTTGTACTGGAACAGCTCTATCTGGCCTCTAACCAGCACCGCACCATGGGGCGGGAGAGTCTGCTTCAGGCGGCCCGGGAACACTACTTCCCCCTTTCTCAGCTGGAAATCCGGGAAATTCTGGCCGATATGGCCCACCGGGGCCTGGTGAGGGTCAGCAAGGGGCGGGGCGGAACCCAGCTTACATTGGAAGGCCGTTCTCACTTTGAAAACTGGTCAAAGTCGCTCTCATAATACCAGTTATTTCAAATAATCCAATTAATTTTGAAGGACACGGGACGGGGGAGCTTCCTGTCAACCGCCTCTTTTCCTCTCATCCAAGAAAAAAACGCACAGTCCGGGCAGAAGCCGTCCTCCTGCCAGAACTGTGCGTTTTTTATGGATACGCCCACCAACGAATGGCTTGATTTGTAGGAATCAGCAAAAGTCTTTTCAAAGTTGGCACGCTCTTTGCTCTTATATCGCCCTGCAAAGCAATTTTTGAGCACCGAGAGAGAAAGGAATGGATGAGAATGAAGTATGATTTTGACGCAGTTGTTGACCGCAGCCAAAATCGCTCAGCCAAATATGACGAGCGCATGAAGAAGTTCGGCACCAACGACGTCATCCCCCTGTGGATTGCGGACATGGACTTCAAAACGGCCCAACCTATTATTGAAGCCCTAAAAAATCGGGCTGATGAGGGCATTTGGGGTTACACCGCCCGCCCCGACAGCTACTTTGCCGCCATCCGGGACTGGCAGAAGAAGCGCAACAACTGGGACATCGACCAGAGCCTCATGAGCTTCAGCCTGGGTGTGGTGCAAAGCATCAGCGCCGTGGTCAAACTCTTCACCCCCGAAGGGGGCAGCGTCCTCATCCAGACCCCGGTCTATTCCGAGTTTTATGACATGACCGAAGCCTGGAACCGCAAGGTTGTGGAAAACCAGTTTGTGGAGCAGGACGGCAAGTGGACCATGGACTGGGCCGATTTTGAACAGAAGCTGACCCAGGTGGATTTGTTCCTGCTGTGCAACCCCCACAACCCCCTGGGCATCGTCTGGACTCCCGAGGAGCTGCGGCGGATGGCCGAGCTGTGCCAGAAGCACGGCGTGCTTCTCTTCTCGGATGAAATCCACTCCGACCTGATTTTCCACGGCAAACAGCACACCCCCACCGCTTCCCTGGACCCCCAGCTTTCCCGTAACATTATCACCGGCATCTCCGGGACCAAGACCTTCAACCTGGCCGGCCTTCAGGCCTCCACCGTGGTCTTCCCCGATGCCCACAAAAAGGAGCTGTTTGACCACTACTGGATGAATATGGACATCCACCGCAACAACGCCTTCTCCCTCACCGCCATGGAGGCGGCCTTTACCCAGGGGGAGGAGTGGCTGGAGCAGCTTTTGCCCTATATCAGCGGCAACTTCGACTTTGTTGTGGACTATTGCAACGCCCATATCCCCGCCATCAAAACCTACGCACCCGATGCCACCTACCTCATGTGGCTGGACTGTCGGGTGCTGGGCCTGAGCAACGAGGAGCTGCGCCGCTTCATGATTGAAAAGGCGGGTCTGGGCCTGAACGAAGGCAATTCCTTTGGCCGCAGTCTGAACGGCTTTATGCGCCTGAATGTCGCCTGTCCCCGGAGTGTGCTGGAGCAGGCCATGAAACAGTTAGAGAAGGCCGTCCAGGCCCTCTAAACGCAATTTCCTATCCCGTATCCGGGGCGATGCCCCCTATATCCTGACACCAAAAATTGCAAATGAAAGAGAGGCAGTAAACATGGAAAACACATTGGCAAAAAAGACCTTTTGGCAGCAGTATAAGATGCCCATCCTCCTGGTGGGCGGCATCCTGCTGGGCTCCCTGCTGGGGGTCGTCTCCCCCGAAACCGGCAAGTTCATTAAGCCCATCGGCGATATCTTCCTGAACCTCCTGTTCACCATCGTGGTCCCCCTGGTCTGTGTGTCCATCTCCTCGGCTGTTGGCAATATGCTCAACATGAAGCGTCTGGGTAAAATCCTGGGCAGCACCATCTTCACCTTTCTGGCCACCGGTGCCGTGGCGGGTGCCTGCGTGCTGATTTGGGTCAACCTCTTCAGCCCCTCGGCTGGCACCAACATTCAGCTGGGTGCCGCCGAAATGGGTGAGATGAAGAGTGCCGCCGACATGCTGGTGGGCAGCCTGACCGTCAGCGACTTCCCCGAGCTGTTTAAGCGCAGCAATATGCTTCCCCTCATCATATTCTCCATTCTCTTTGGCTTCTGCGTGTCGGCCAACGGCGGGGATGAAAGTCCCATGGGCAAGCTGCTCAACAACCTCAACTCCATCGTGATGAAGTTCGTGGACATCATCATGAAGATTGCCCCCATCGGCCTGGGCGCATACTTTGCCAACCTGGTGGGCGAGTTTGGCCCCCAGCTTCTGGGCGACTATGGCCGTGCCATGATTGTCTACTATCCCCTGTGCCTGCTCTATGTGGTCATTTTCTTCCCCATCTATGCCCTGCTGGCCGGCGGCAAGCTGGGTCTGAATCGAATGCTGAAGTACATTCTCCCCCCTGCCGTCACTGCTTTTGCCACCCAAAGCTCTGTGGCCACCTTGCCCGTCAACAAGGAAGCCTGCAACAACATCGGTGTGCCCAATGACGTAAGCGACCTGGTCCTCCCCCTGGGTGCCACCGCCCACATGGACGGCTCGGTTCTCAGCTCCATTGTGAAGATTGCCTTCCTGTACGGGGTGTTCGGCCTGGAATTTGCCGGTGTTGGCACCTATGCCATGGCCCTGGTGGTGTCCATCCTGTCAGCCTTCGTCCTCTCGGGTGCTCCCGGCGGCGGCCTGGTGGGCGAAATGCTTATCATCAGTCTCTTCGGCTTCCCGGCTGAAGGCTTCCCCCTCATTGCCACTTTGGGCTTCGTCTTTGACCCCGCCGCCACCTGCCTCAATGCCTCGGGCGACACCATTGCCTCCATGCTGGTCAGCCGCATGGTAGAAGGCAAGGATTGGATCACCAAAAAGGTCGGTACTGCCAAGGTATAAGCACGTATCCCCAAGCTTCAACCCTACCCTACAATTTAAAAGGAGTCATCCCTATGAAAGTTACTGTAATTGGCAGCAATGTCTGCTGTGACACCCTGCTGGCCCTGACCCGCCTGGCCGAAAAAAAGGCCGATGTGGATTTCAAGAACATCTCGGGCACCATTGCCGACCTAAAGACCTATCTGAACCTGCGGGACACCCATGAGGTGTATGCCGACGTGCGTGCAGGCGGCGGCATTGGCATTCCCTGCTTCATTCTGGAAGATGGCACTGTTACCCGTGACATGGATGCCGTTCTGAACTAAACGGATGCAAACACAACCCCTCCCCAAACAGGGACGCCACGGAACAAAGCGTTCCGTGGCGTTCCTGTTTTTCACTACGATTCGGCGGGTCACTCCCCGCCCGAGAAGAAAGGAGCGTACTATGAAAGTATTGATAGTCGGCGGCGTAGCTGGCGGAGCCG
>CAZHWK010000235.1:0-3617 GCA_964536405.1 uncultured Oscillospiraceae bacterium | reverse complement strand
GTGATGAAGAAGCTGGTGGAGGATGGCTTGGCCAACAACATTAAGTCGGCCAAGAAGATGGTGGACAAGGGCCGCACCGAGGTGTGGGATGCCCTGGACTTCATCATCAAGGATCACCCCGTTATGCTAAACCGTGCCCCCACCCTGCACCGTCTGGGTATCCAGGCCTTCGAGCCTGTGCTGGTGGAGGGCCGTGCCATTAAGCTGCACCCCCTGGTGTGTACCGCCTTTAACGCCGACTTTGACGGCGACCAGATGGCCGTTCACGTCCCCCTGTCCGCCGAGGCTCAGGCCGAGGCACGCATCCTCATGCTCTCTGCCAACAACCTGCTGCGTCCCCAGGACGGTGGCCCTGTGGCCGTGCCTTCCCAGGACATGGTTTTGGGTTCCTACTACCTGACCTATGAGCGGGACCTTCCCAACGACCCCGAGCGGACCTATGACAGCGTAGCCGCTGCCGTGGAGGCCATTGAGCAGGGGAACGTGGATGCCGGGGACCACATCTGGATTCGGGACGAGGCCAACAAGCGGTTTGTAGCCACCACCGGCTATCTGGCCCAGGAGGCCGCAGCCCAGAAGGCTGAGCTGCCCCGTGAGGTCTTTAACACCTACTCTTCCGATGCCGAGGCCCGTCTGGCCTATGATGAGGGCGAGTTGGAGCTTCATGCCCCCATCATGGTCCGTCGTGAGGCCGAGGTGAACGGTGTGATGGAGCACAAGCTGGTCCGTACCACCGTGGGCCGCCTGATTTTCAATGAGGGCATTCCCCAGGATCTGGGCTTTGTGGACCGCAATGACCCCAACGAGGTCTTTGAGCCTGAAATCAACTTTATCTGCGGCAAGAAGCAGCTGGGTCAGATTATCGGCAAGTGTATCAGCAAGCACGGCTTCACCGTGTCGGCTAACGTTCTGGATATCATCAAGGCCAGAGGATATAAGTTCTCCACCAGGGGCGCTTTGACCGTTTCCATTTATGACATGACCGTGCCTCCCGAGAAGTACGAGATGATCCACAAGACCGAGCAGGAGATTGTCCAGATTGAGCGGCAGTATAAGCGTGGCTTCCTCACCGATGAGGAGCGGTATCGCCTCAGCGTGGCTGCGTGGGAAAAGACCACCAAGGACATTACCGACGCCCTGATGAAGGGCCTGGACCGTTATAACCCCATCTGGATGATGGCGGACTCCGGTGCCCGAGGCAGCTCGGCCCAGATCCGTCAGCTGGCCGGTATGCGTGGTCTGATGGCCGATACCTCTGGTCGTACCATTGAAATCCCCATCAAGGCCAACTTCCGTGAAGGCCTTTCGGTTCTGGAATACTTCATCTCCTCCCGAGGCGCCCGAAAGGGCATGGCCGATACCGCCCTGCGTACCGCTGACTCGGGCTATCTGACCCGCCGAATGGTCGACGTTGCCCAGGAAGTCATCATCCGTGAGCATGACTGCGGCACCACCGAAGGCATCACGGTTTCCGAGATTGCCGAGGGCGGCCAGGTCATTGAAACCTTTGCCGAGCGGCTCAAGGGCCGCTATCCCACCGACGATGTGGTGGACCCCAAGACCGGCGAAGTGCTTTACACCAAGGACACCCTTCTCACCCCCGAGGATGCCAAGGTGCTGGAAAGCCACGGCATCACCAGCGTGAAGGTCCGCTCGGTGCTGGATTGTAAGGCCCGCAGCGGTGTGTGCGCCAAGTGCTATGGCCTGAACCTGGCCATTGGCGAAGAGGTGGGCCCCGGCGAAGCCGTCGGCATCATCGCCGCCCAGTCCATCGGCGAACCCGGCACCCAGCTCACCATGCGTACCTTCCATACCGGCGGCGTCGCCGGTGGCGATATTACCCAGGGTCTTCCCCGTGTTGAAGAGCTGTTTGAGGCCCGCAAGCCCAAGAAGATGGCTCAGCTGGCCGAAATTTCCGGCCGTATCAGCATGGAGGATACCAAGCGTGCTACCGTTTGCAATGTGACTTTGACCGCCGATGACGGCGAGGTCATCACCTATGCCATTCCCTATTCCGCCGGCATCAAGGTGAAGGATGGCCAGCGGGTGGAAAAGGGCCTGGAGCTGACCGAAGGTGCGCTGCATCCTCAGGAAGTTCTGCGTATCCGTGGCGTGTCTGCCGTCCACGATTACCTCATTCGTGAGGTTCAGAAACCGTACCGTCAGCAGGGCGTTGACATCAACGATAAGCATATCGAGGTCATTGTCCGTCAGATGATGCGGAAGGTCCGTGTGGAAGAGGCTGGGGACAGTGCCCTGCTGTCCGGCTCCACTGTGGAGGTCATGGAGTTTGAGGACGCCAAGGCCGCTGTCCAGGCCCGTATTGATGCGGGGGAGACCAAGGACGGGCTGGAGCTTCAGCTGCCCACCTGCACCCGTCTGCTCATGGGTATTACCAAGGCCTCTCTGGCCACCGATTCCTTCCTGTCGGCTGCCTCCTTCCAGGAGACCACCAAGGTCCTCACTGAGGCCGCCATCAAGGGCAAGGTGGACCACCTGTTGGGCCTGAAGGAGAACGTCATCATCGGTAAGCTTATCCCCGCCGGTTCCGGCCTGGCCCAGTACCGGAAGTTTGACCAGATTGACGACGAGGGCAGTGCCTGTCCCGCTGAAAGCGAAACTGTGGAAGTTTTGGAGGAAGTGGTCAGCGTCAGCGTCGAGGTTGAGGAAACTCTGTAACCCAATTATAAAAATGCCCGGTGCAAAAGGCACCGGGCATTTTTCTGCCTGTGACCGTCCCAGCTGAAAAGCCAAAAGAGGGGATTGGAAGAGGAAAAGGGGGCCGCCCGACAGAGGAAGAAAAGCAAGGATAAGGAAAAGCCCAAAAACCGCTTGACTGTAAGGGAAACCTATGCTATAATTTCACATTGCGCTGGTATGCCCATATGGGTTTGTCATTCTGCCCAAAAAGGAGGCCCTTCTGTGCTGCAAAAATTGAAAAATGGCACAAAAGTGGTGGGCGCCAAGCAGACAAAGCGTGCGTTAACCGACGGTCGTGCTAAAAAAGTGTTTTATGCCGGGGATGCCGACCCTGCCCTGTGCCGACCTATTTTGGAGCTTTGCGCTGAAAAGGCGGTGGAGGCGGTGGAAATCCCCTCCATGAAGGAATTGGGCGAGGCCTGTTCCATCGCCGTGGGGGCCGCTGTGGCCGCCCTGGTGCGCTAAAGCCCTGGGGGGATTCTCATAACCCTCAGGTTTGAGGGGTTGTCCCACTATTTCATACACCTATGCGCTCCTATTTTGATTTTAATGGAATAATGTTATCATGATTCTGTTAAAATATAGATTGATTGTCCAAAGAAAGGAGGAAAATTATGCCTACGTTTAACCAGCTCGTTCGGAAGGGCCGTGAGGCCGTGACCTACAAGTCCACTTCTCCTGCCATGCAGTTCGGTCTTAACACCCTGAAGAACCGTTCCGTCGACCTGCCTTCTCCTCAGAAGCGTGGTGTCTGCACCGCTGTGCGTACCTCTACCCCCAAGAAGCCTAACTCGGCTCTTCGTAAGATTGCCCGTGTGAAGCTGACCAACGGTTACGAGGTCACCGCTTATATCCCCGGTGTTGGCCACAACCTGCAGGAGCACTCTGTCGTCATGGTTCGCGGTGGTCGTGTTAAG
>CAZHWK010000234.1:0-3618 GCA_964536405.1 uncultured Oscillospiraceae bacterium | reverse complement strand
CAGCTTGGCCCCATGGAGAATGCCGACATGGTGGGCACCGACCTCACCTACAACATCCACGACTACATCCTGCGGGATTTGGAGGACTCTCACCAACCCTCCCCCCTGCTGCAAAGGCTTCGGGATGAAGGCCAGCTGGGCTTTAAAACAGGCAAAGGGTTCCAGACCTGGACCCCCGAGCAGGCCGCCCAGTCTTCCGCCGCCCTCAACGACTATCTCATTCGTATGCTCTACGGCAAATAATTTACAATCACCACTTTTGGAGGTACTATATCATGGGTAAAAAAATTTTTGTTGACCTGACCCACCCCTTCAGCGCCGAAATCCCCCGCTGGCCCTACTTTGACAAGCCCGTCATCGACAACGCCCACACCATGGCCAAGGGCGGGGTTCTGACCTCGAAAATTACCTGCACCATGCACACCGGCACTCACTGCGACGCTCCCCGCCACGTGATGGAGCGAGAGTTTGACGGCCGCCGTGCCCGCTACACCCACGAGATGCCCGTGGATGCCTACACCGGCGAAGCCATCTGCCTGGAAATCGACATCGAGCCATGGGGCCTCATCACCGGCAAACATCTGGATGCCGCCTGCGCCAAGGCCGGCATTGCCCCCGAGGAGCTGGAGGGCATGGTCATTTGCCTCAACACCGGGATGCACCGCAAGTTTGACGACTCCAAGGAGTACTATCACTATTCCTGCGGCACCGGGGTGGAGGCCGGCAAGTGGTTTGTGGAGCATAAGGTCAAGTGCGTGGCCATGGACAGCCAGGCTTTGGACCACCCCCTGCACACCGCCATGGGCAACAACGGCATGACCCGCATGAACCTGCTGGGTGCTTCGGGCCGCCCCCTCACTCAGGAGTACACCGAACGCTTTGGCGAAGAGGCCTATGCCGAGTTCGATAAGGAGCTTTACATCAAGCTCCACGGTCAGGAGGCCTACGACGAGAAGTTTGGCGAGCTGGAAGCCATCGGCTGCTGGGGCACCTGGGAGCCCTGCCACAAGATGATGCTGGGCCACGGCATTGTAGGCGTGGAAAACCTGGGCGGCGACCTGGACAAGGTTTCCGGCAAACGCTTCCGCTTCTACTGCTTCCCCCTGCGTTGGTACCTGGGCGACGGCTCCATGGCCCGCTGTGTGGCCGAGATTGACGAGGACGACCTCAACGACGTGCCCGATCGCACCTACACCTACGGCGGCAACATCTAAAAAAGCCGTCCGCCCGCCGCTCTGTCCCTGACAGTTCCCTGCATCAGCCGCCGTTTTTCTCTGGTTCCTCTGTTCTTCGGCCGCTGATATAAAATAAATGTTAGAGGAGAAGGAACACACATGTCTAAAAAAAGCAACAAGGTATCTCTGGTCAACTTCGGTGCATCGGGATGGGTCACCATCCTGTACTGCCTGCTGATGTTCTGGTTCTACGTTGGCATGGTCAACGACGGCTCCAACTTCACAGCCCCCGCCGTGGCCGCCAAGCTGGGCGTGGAGGCCGGTGTCATTTTAAACATGAACTCCATCGCCGGTCTGGTGGGCGTGCTGTTCTTCATCATCATCGGCCAGATTAACCGCAAACTAGGTGCCCGGAAGACCTCAGGCATCTTCACCATTGTGGCCGGTATCGCCTATATCGGCATCGGCAATGCCGAAAGCATCCTGGTGTATACCGTATGTATGTGCTTTGTGGTGGGCGGCATCATGTCGGCCGGTTATATTGCCGGCGGCGCCCTGGTGGCCCAGTGGTTCCCCAAGAAAAAGGGCGTGGTCATGGGCTATACCACCATGGGCCACAACCTGGCTTCCGCCTTCTATGTTCCCCTGATTGGCATGCTGGTCAAACAGCTCGGCATCGGCGGGGGCGTGGTCCCCATCGGTATCGGTGCCATGATTTTGGGCGTTCTGGGCCTGATTTTCATTCGTGACACCCCCCAGGAACGGGGCCAAAATCCCGACAACGTTTCTGACGAGGTATACCGCACCGAATACGACACCAAGGACGAGGGCCAGGACGGCGGCTGGACCACCTCCAAGCTGCTTAAGACCAAGGAGCTTTGGCTGGCCGCCATCACCACCGGCTTCTTCCAGATTTGCTCGGTTGGCGTCATGACCCAGCTGGTGGTGCGCAATGTGGAGCTTGGCATGAGCGAGGCGGTTGCCGTGTCCACCATGACCGTGCTGGCCTGCGTGGGCGTATTCGGCTCCTGGCTCATCGGCGTGTTTGACGACAAGTTTGGCACCAAGAAAACCATGGTCGGCTTCGGCATCTGGTACATGATTGCCCTGCTGCTCAACTTTACCAACAACATGACCTTCGTCTACGTTTCCCTGTTCATGATTGCCATCGGTATCGGCGGCTCGGCCAACTTCACCACCTCTTTGCCCGCCTCCATCTTTGGCCGTCATGGCTTTGCCAAGGTCAACAGCGTCATCTTCCCCATCCAGGGTGCCATTACCGCCCTGTGCTTCCTGGTCAACGGTGCGGTTCAGCTGGCCACCGGCGGCGAAGTTCGCATGGCCTATCTGGTCTTTGCAGGGGTGGCCTTTGTCAATGTGCTGCTGGTCTGCCTCATTCAGGACCGCAAATATAACCGTGACTTCATGGCCGAGGAAAAGCTATCCCACTAAGTTGCCAATAAGGAGTACTGATTATCATGGCTAAGACCATTATTACCGTAGCCACCACCGGGGCGTGGCCCAAGAAAGAAAATAATCCCAACGTGCCCATGACCCCCGCCGAAATCGCCGAGGACGTGTACGCCTGCTGGAAGGCCGGGGCCGCTGTGGCTCACCTGCACATGCGGGACGATGGGGGCAACGGCACCATGGATAAGGAAAAGTTCCGCCAGACCGTGGAGCTGCTGAACAGCAATCACCCCGACTGCGACATCATCCTGAACCTGACCACCTCGGGGGATCTGAACGCCACCGACGAAAGCCGCCAGAACCACTTAGAGGAACTTCGTCCCGAAATGGGCTCCTATGACTGCGGAAGCATGAACTGGCTGCATTCGGGCCTTTTCCTCAATCACCCCAAGTTCCTGGAGGAGTTGGGGCAGAACATGCAGGCCTGGGGCGTAAAGCCCGAAATTGAGGCCTTCGACCCCGGCATGATTGCCAATGCCGCCTATTATCTGAAAAAGGGCGTGCTGAAGGCCCCCCTCCATTTCCAGTTCTGCATGGGCTGTGCGGGTGGCATCCCGGGCACCATGAAAAACCTGGTCTTTATGAAGGAAACCATGGAACAGCTTTGCCCCGGTTCCACCTGGAGCTGCTTTGGCGTGGGTCACTGCGCCATGGAGATGCTCTACGGTGCCGTGGCCATGGGCGGCCACATCCGGGTTGGCATGGAGGACAACGTCATGTATGCCAAGGGCCAACTGGCCCAAAGCAACATGCAGTTTGTGGAGCGGGCCGCCCGGGTCATCCGTGAGTTCGGCCGTGAGGTTGCCACCCCCGACGAAGCCCGGGAAATTCTGGGGCTTTCCAAATGAGCTGGGGCGGCTATTGGATGTTTTACCGCTGCCCGGTCTGCGGCCTGCGGTTTAAATCTGAGCTGGCTGACCTGACAAGCCCCAGCTTCGGGCAGTGTCCCCACTGCCGGGCGGCGGGTGAGCTG
>CAZHWK010000233.1:0-3625 GCA_964536405.1 uncultured Oscillospiraceae bacterium | reverse complement strand
TACATATCTTCCTCTTGATAGGAAAATATTTTCAGCGGCATATACAGCTTTAACACTTGCGGCTCCGGTATTTCCTTGGCTGTCATCTCCACGGTTTGATGGAGAATAGCTTGCATTTCCTGGCTATATCCGTGGTAGATGAGATAGCCCTTGTCAGTAAACACCCCGGCCTCATGGCTGATTTTGTCCTGTCCATATCTGCCAAAGTCGATATATGTCTCCAGGTTATCATCGTACTCGAAGTGGCCGCTGTCACAAATCATATATCTGCCGTATGCCTCGGCACTGTGAACGCCACGGAATCGTTCAAACTCATACATACAGTCAGCCAATGCTTTGAGCTGCTCTGCCGTTGTAATCTTTGTAAAGGCTGCCAGTTCCGAGAGGGATTTCACTTCATGTACACCCAGCTCCTTAAAAACAGCAGCGAATTGATTAAGGTCATCAAACTCTGCTTTTTCTGTGATGACCATTTTGGCAAGATGATCGGGGAGGGTGTGCTCCTCAATACGCCAAGATACTTCGTCCAAGGATTCTGCCTTTAGCCGCTGCAAAGCCTTATCCACCTCCGATTTTTCCACAGGCAGATACAGATATTCGGTGTCGCTTGCATGACTCATGCTGACCGTGATGGGGTTTGCATCATACCAGTAAGCAGGGAATGTTCTGCCGTTATAGAACTGCTGTGGCTGGTTGCCATTATTATAGACAAGACCGTATGGAGTGACGAGGGGCGCCGGATTTTCTGCCATGATTTTTGCCACATACGCCTTGCCGTCAAACTCGGCCAATTCCTTGCCGGAAACGCTGCCTTTAGCGTTTAGGTATAAGTCCTTGCCTAAGCGGTCAAGGTCGCTGAAATCGTCCACAATGCTGTAACAGTGGGTATTAAAGGTGAGGTTAATCATCTCTTGCAGCGTGGAGAGCTTTTGTCCGGTTGCCACTGCATGAAAGGTGTTCCACTCGCCCTCGCCAAAGCTGTCCAGCCGCTTCATCAAATAGTTGAGCTCCTCCAGCTTGACCATTTTGCCCGAGAGGAGCCCCGACAGCTTTTCGTTATCGGGAACACTCCCAATCTTGATTTGAGTTTCTGCCGTATTGGGAATTTCAAGGGCATTGCAGAGTATTTGCAGCTCTTTTTCTGTGATAGGGAATCTGGTGTTTGCATGATTTTCATTGTGGATACATTGCATCATTACTTTCATGAGTTCTTCCTCCGCTCGTTTATTTTTTGCATATCGGTTTTCAGACAATCTCCCTCACGGCTATAGCACAGAAAGCCGTGGGAGGCATAGGGACAATCTCCACAGCTTTTGAATGGTCCGCTGGGACGAGGTGGTGGCACGACTCTGCCTGCACTCGTCAGGCAATTTGAATCGTAGCAGGCAGAGCGTTTGTTTCGCTTGTATTTGACCAGCATTTTTCATCCTTTCCGTAAACAAAAAAAGAGCGGTCAAATCGAGGAGTAATTCCTCAAATTCGACCGCTCTTTGCGCTCACTTATTTCATGATAACCATATTTTTTATAAGGACTATTGCGAGGTGATAGTTCAAATACACAGAATATGCTAAAACTGCCCGATGACATCCTCAAAAACGATGTGATTTTGAACGGGTTTTTTAGGGGCTAAAAACCCCTGAAAATGGCGATATCATCGGCATTTCTGCCGATGATATCTTTTTTGCCATGTTTGTTTGGTGCGGCTGACGGGAGTCGAACCCGTACGTCCAATCGAACACTAGCACCTCAAGCTAGCCAGTCTACCAGTTCCAGCACAGCCGCAAATTGCAACCTGCATACTTCCCGCAAGTCGCTTAGTTATTATAGCGGTAGCCGGAGCATTTGTCAAGATGAAAGTTTTCGAGTTGGAAAATCTGCCCTTATGACGGACCGAGGTTATTCCCCCCGGTCCTGTCGAATGAGGGTCTTCAGGGCCTCTACCCCCACCTCAATGGCGGCGTGAAGGTCATGGCTTTCCTGCTGATCCAGGCCGGCGGCCTGCCGCTCCTGGTTCCAAATCACATGGAAGCAGGACCCGCAGCGCACCCCCAAAGCGGCGGCGGCCGTAAAGAGGGCGGCCGACTCCATTTCGGAGGCCAGAACCCCCAGACGCTTCCACGCCTCCCACTTGGCCTGCAACTCATAGCTCACAGGCATCCGGGCCGGGTCGTGCTGACCATAGAAGGAGTCCTTGCACTGAACCACCCCGGCATGCCAGCGGCTGCCACGGGCCTTGGCCGCCTCCACAAGGGCGGTGGTGACCCCAAAGTCAGCCACAGCCGGGAATTCGATGGGGGCATACTCACGGGAAGCCCCCTCATGACGGATGGCCCCGGTGGCAATAACCACGTCATCCGACTGCACCTCTAATTTAATACCTCCGCAGGTCCCCACCCGAATAAAGGTATCTGCCCCGATGGCCACCAGCTCCTCCAAAGCGATGACAGCTGAAGGCCCGCCGATGCCGGTGGAGCAAACCGAAACCTTTTCCCCCAGCAGGGTGCCTGTATAGGTGGTATACTCCCGGTTGGAGGTCACATGGCAGGGTTCGTCAAAGTAAGCGGCAATCCGCTCGCAACGGCCGGGGTCACCGGGTAAAATGACATAACGGCCCACATCCCCACGGGCGCAAGCGATGTGAAATTGCTTTTCTCTCATATCCTTTTGCATTTGCCTCACCTCATTGAAATGATGGTATTGATTATAGCTGTTTTACCCCCCATTTGCAAGGTTTCCGCCAACTTTCACAAAGGCGTGCTTCCATTTGTAACCTTTTGTTGTTGTTTTTTTATCCTGTTTCGGTTAGAATGACACAGGAAATTTATTTTCACTATGATCTATTGTATGACATTTTTTCTAATCTTACCGTGAAAGGAGGGCCAGTTGGTGGGAAAATCCGTCCTGCTTGCCATCTTTACCTTAGTTGCCGGCTTTTGTATTGGTCTGCTGTGCAACTTCGGCTTTTTGGCACCCGGTGTCACAACCCTGAAAGCCGCCACCACCGCTCCGGCTACCATCGTATTCTCAAACACCATTCCACCGGATCACAATACCAACCTCGACTCTCCTGCCCCCACCGAAACTCCGGTGCTGGACACCGGGAACAACACCCTGCTGCTGGACCGGGCCAACGAAGCCATTACGGCTCTGAAAAACCAAGATTATGCCGCCTTAAGTACCTTTGTCCACCCCACCAAGGGGCTTGTGCTGACCCCCTACTCCACCGTGGATTTGGATGCAAATCTGAAGTTTTCTTCCCTTCAAATTGCCACACTGGCCAATAACAACACCAAATATATCTGGGGGGTTACCGACGGGAAAGGCGATCCCATTGAACAAACCATGAGCGAGTACTTTGCCCGCTACGTCTACAACGCCGACTTCGCTAACGCCCCCATTATCGGCGTGGACCAAGTGCTTGGCTCTGGTAATGCCTTGGAAAATGTGAAAGAGGTTTTTCCAGAGGCCCGCTTTGTGGAATACTATTTCCCAGGTCTCAATCCGGAATACAACGGCTTTGATTGGTGCGGCTTGAAACTTGTCTTTGAAGTGTATCGCAACGAATATCGTTTAACTGCTCTCATACACAGTGAGTGGACCATTTAACTTCCATCTTAATTTCAC
>CAZHWK010000232.1:0-3627 GCA_964536405.1 uncultured Oscillospiraceae bacterium | reverse complement strand
AAAAGGGGGCTTTTCTGGCCCAGCAGGAAAGCCCCCTTTTGATGGGTTTTCTCCTGTCATATAACCGAAATTTTAGCTATGGTATCCCTTCTTTCCTTTGTTATCCTATCACATTTTTTTCACACGGTCAACATCATTATAATATCACATTACTACTATTGTAAAATTACGTTATTTTGATATAATACTGATATTACTTCGAAGGAGAATCATATGGGGGCTTCTTATAATTTTGCTTTAAGGCTTGATGATGAAATGCGGCAAAAAATCCGTATTATTGCTGAAAAAAATAAGCGTTCTATCAACAAAGAAATTGAATTTGCTTTGGAAAAACACATTGCCGCCTACGAAAAAGAGCATGGGGAAATTCCTCTGCCCAAGGAGGACATTTAACCATGCTATACGCCATTCTTATCCTGGCCCTGGTGGCCCTGGACCAGCTTGTAAAGTTTCTGGTACGCGCCAACATCCCCTTAGGGGGACAGGTGGACTTTATTCCCCACGTTTTGGGGCTGACCTATGTGCAAAACACCGGGGCCGCCTTCTCCAGCTTTTCGGAGCACACCTGGGTGCTGACCCTCATTTCGGCCGCCGTATCGGTTTTTCTTATCGTGGTGCTGGCCCGTGGCATCATCTCCCATCCGGCGGGCAAGCTGATTGTGTCGGTGATTCTGGCCGGGGCGGTGGGCAACCTCATTGACCGGGCTTTGCTGGGCTTTGTCACCGATATGTTTGAAACCCTCTTCATGAATTTTGCCGTTTTCAATGTGGCCGACATCTGCGTGGTCTGCGGCGGCATCGCCTTTTGTATTTACACCTTCTTTTTCTACGACAAGCTGGAGAAAAAAAATGAAACTTGAGCATCTGACCGCCCAGGAGGCCGGGGTGCGTCTGGACGTGTTCCTGGCCGCCCAGCTGGAAGGGCTGACCCGCTCGGCCGCCCAGCGTCTTTTGGAGGAAGGGTCGGTGACCCGGGGTGGCTCCCCCGTGAAGAAAAACGAAAAGACCGCCCCCGAGGCGGTCTATGAGGTGCGTCTGCCCGACCCCCAGCCTTTGGATGTACTGCCCCAAAACATTCCGCTGGACATCCGCTTTGAGGACGAGGATGTGGTGGTGGTGAACAAGCCGGTGGGTCTGGTGGTCCATCCCGCCCCCGGCCACCCCGACGGCACTTTGGTCAACGCACTGTTATACCACTGCGGAACCTCCCTCTCGGGCATCAACGGGGTTCTGCGTCCCGGCATTGTTCACCGCATTGACCGGGACACCTCGGGGCTGATTATCGTGGCCAAGAACGATACTGCCCATCTGGCTCTGGCCGCCCAGCTGCAGGACCATTCCCTCTACCGGGAATACCGGGCGGTCTGTGTGGGGAACCTAAAGGAGGACGAGGGGACGGTGAACGCCCCAATTGCCCGCCACCGCACCGACCGCAAGCGCATGGCCATTGACCGGGAGGGGAAGCAGGCCGTCACCCACTGGACTGTTTTGGAGCGTTTCCCGGGTTATAGCTATGTGCAGTGCCGCCTGGAAACGGGGCGTACCCATCAAATCCGGGTTCACATGGCCTCCCTGGGCCACCCCCTTTTGGGGGATGTGGTCTATGGCGGTCGCAAGCCCTATCCCGGTCTGGCCGGTCAGTGCCTGCACGCCGGAAAATTGACCTTCCGCCATCCCCGCACCGGGGAAACGGTGACGGTGGAGTGTGAAAACCCCGACTGGTTCCAAGCGGTCTTGACAAAATTGGGGAAAATGGTATAGAATATTTTCCGGCCGTAACACAAATCGAATAGCAGGGGCGCTGGACGCAAGTCCGGCTGAGATGTAAAGGCGTAGTGCCGCCTTCGGTCCCTTAAACCTGATCCGGGTAATGCCGGCGTAGGAAGTCGTTCGACAGTGTTTTTGTCGTTCTCTCCGTACCGCATTGCGCTTTAGGTTTGCGATGCGGTACGATTTTTTTGGAGGAACGACCTATGACCAACAGCAAAAAGACCACGACCAGATGGCTGGTGGAAAGTGCCATTCTCATTGCCATCGGCACTGTTCTGAGCGAAATCCAAATTCCCTGGGCCTTTGGCGGCGGCATCACCGTCTGCTCCACCCTGCCTCTGGTCCTGCTCTCCTTCCGCTTTGGCTGGAAGCGGGGCTTTGTATCCGCCATCGCCTTCAGCCTTGTTCAGCTTTTGCTGGGCGTACACAACGTCCAGTATGCTTCCAGTGCCCTCATGGCCGCCGGAATTGTCCTGCTGGACTATATCGTCCCCTTCTCGGTGATTGGCCTGGCCGGACTGTTCAGCAAGGTCAGCCGGAAGAAGTGGGTTTGCTATGTGACCGGCATTGTGGTCACCTTCTCTCTGCGTCTGCTCTGCCACTTCATCACCGGCGTCTGGATTTGGGACGCCCTGTGGCCCAACGAGTTTGGCTGGGCTGCTCCCATCTATTCTATCGCCTACAACGGCGGCTACATGCTACCCGAAATGGTGCTGGCTTCGCTGGTGGCGGTGCTGATGTACCGCACTGCCCTTAGCAAGTATATGGATGGCGAAGATTTAAAGTAAGGACTGATTTCATGGGTAAGTTTGACGGCGTTTTGCTGGCCACCGATTTTGACGATACCCTCTTCCGCTCCAACATCACCGGAGCGGGCGGGGTATCCGAGGCAGAAAAGAGAAATGAGCCGGTCATTTTCGGCAGAAACCAAACTGCCCTCGAGTATTACCTTGCCCAAGGCGGGCTGTTCACCGTGGCCACCGGCCGGGCCTGCCAGACCTTTTCCCCCTATGTGGACCGGGTTCCCATGAACGCCCCCGCCGTACTGGCCAATGGGGCGGTCATCTTTGATTTTCAGTCCGGGCAGGAGCTTTCCCACGCCTATCTCCCCGCCCATATTGTCCCACACGCCCAGGCTCTGGCCGCCGATATGCCCGAGCTGGGGTTTGAAACCCATCTGGGGGAGCTGATTTACACCTACCGCCCCAACGAGATTACCCGGCGGCACATCCACAAGCTGGGTGCTCCCTTTGTGGAGTGCGGCTTTGAGGAGATGCCCCTGCCCTGGACCAAGCTTTTGGTCCAGCACGAAAGCCACGACTATCTGGCTCAGGCCGCCGCCTGGTTTGAGGACCGCCACCCCGGCCAATACGAGGCCATCTTCTCCAACTACCACCTGCTGGAGGTCACCGACCACGGGGCCACCAAGGGCGGGGCGGTGCTGGAGGTGGCCCGGCGGATGGGGGTGGAGCGTGAACACCTCTACTGCGTGGGGGATAATCAGAATGATATTCCCATGCTCACCGTGGCCCGGGAGGGTTTCGCCCCCCAGAGCTGTGCCCCCGAGGTCAAGGCCTGCGGGGCCACCCTGGTGGGGCCTTGCGAAGAGGGGGCCATTGCCGACGTCATCGAAATTTTGGATAAACGGTATTGAAAAAGCTCCCCTGGCAGAAGCCGGGGGAGTTTTTTTATGCCTTTTTCAAGGTTTTTAAAATAATTGAGGGCGTTTCGCCCGGGTTTTTCGCCCCCTGCGGGGGTCGGGGAACTTATCGGGGTTGCCCCTGCGTAGCCGTTGGCGGCTATGCCGCCTTACGGATACGGCGTGCCCCTTGCGGGTACTGCGCCGGGGGCGGCGCA
>CAZHWK010000231.1:0-3664 GCA_964536405.1 uncultured Oscillospiraceae bacterium | reverse complement strand
CACCGCCCCTGCATATCTGACAGGTCTACGCACCCCCAGACGCACTCCGTGCTACTTTAACAATAACAGAAACGGTTTGCTTCGTGTTGGGGGGCTGGCAGGTTTCGTTTTTGAGGGTCCTTGACCGCTGGAGGCGGGCACAGCACCATCGGTAGACCTGACCAGGGGCGGGTGGTGCCACGGTTTTTTCTTTGGGCCGCCGTTTCTTTTTTGCCACGCACAAAAAAGAAATGGTGGATGCCTGTCGGGGCAACCCCGACAAGTTTCCTCGACCTTCGCAAAGGGCGAAACTCCCTCCCCTGCCGTGGGTCACGGCACGTTTCTCGCCTGCCGAGGCGGGCGAAACTCTTTTCCCTTTTTGAACAAGGTTAAAAAGAAAAACACTCACACATGCTTCTCTGCCAGGGCATCAGCCACCTGAGCCCTTCGCTGTTTACAGCCGTCCAAATCCCGGCGGCAGGCCTCGGAAAAGACCACATCAATCAAGTAGAGCTGGGCTACCCGGGCCGGAATAGAGCCAAGTTGAAGGGGACTTTCGGTAGATCCGCACTGGAGGACAATATCAGCCAGATTGGCACCGGGAGATTTGGGGAAGCGGGTCACCAGGAGAATTTTCACCCCACGGGCTTTGGCAATTTTAGCCACGTCAATCAGGCCGGTGGTAGAACCCGAGTAGGAAAAATAAAGGATGGCATCCTTAGCGCTGAGCTGGGAGGCCATAATGACCTGTATGTGGGAGTCCCCAACCGGGAAAAAGCCCGAGAAGGCGGTGGAGAAAAGATGGGCGGCCTCTTGGGCAAGGAGCATGGAGCCCCCCTGGCCCATGCACAGTACCTTGTCGGCATTGAGCAAAGCGTCGGCGGCGGCCTGGATAATACCGGGCTTAATGAGGGTCTGGGTTTCCAAAATGGCATCGATGCTGGCACCCGAAAGCTTTTTGGCAAGGTCGGGGATGGGGTCGCTGGCCGTAACTTCCCCCGAGAGGGGGTTGGCCGTTCCCCGCCCGGCGGTGGATGTGGCAATGGCCAGCTTAAAGGCACCATAGCCCCCATAGCCCATTCTCCGGCAGAAGCGGGAAATGGTGGCTTCGGCCACGCCGCAGGCCTCGGCTAACTCCGAGATGGACATATGCTGGGTGCCCTGGCCATTGCTGACCACATAGTCGGCCACTTTTTTTTCCGAGGAGGTAAGCTGATAGTATTCGCTGGTCAGCTTATTGAAAATATTATGTTCCGGCACCAGGGGCGCCTCCATTCTGTCGAGGTTTGTTTAGACAGGTATTTGTGCACGTTGTTCAGCGGGAGAGAAGCTGTCTGAGCATAACATCACACATGATAAGGGAGCGGGGCAAGTGGAAGGGGCCTTTAAAGGTGGAACCCTTGGTGGAGGGCTGGGTGGGCAGGCCGTCCCGGCGCAGGTAGCCGTACCACTCGCCGTTCTCGGGGTCGGCAAAATGCTCCTTGCAGTAGGTGAGGGTCTTGTCAAACCAAGTGAGGTAGGTTTCGTCCCCGGTGTCCCGGTAGAGCATGAGGGAGGAAATCAGAATTTCGTTGTGGGGCCACCAGAGCTTCATGTCGTGCTCATAGGCCTCGGGGGGCTTGCCCAGGCAGTCGATAAAGTAGAGCAGGCCGCCGTACTCTTTGTCCCAGCCCGCCTCGATGGCCCAGTTGAAGACCTCCTGGGTCTTTTTATGAAGCTCCATATTTCCGGTCCGGTTGGCGTACTCCAGCAGGAACCAGACGCACTCAATGTCGTGGCCGGGGTTAACGGTGCGGCCCTCGGTGTAATAGAGGCGGGGGGTGCCGTCCACATCCACGCTTTCCAGGGTGCATTTCAGCTCGGGCTTCACATGGTAGCGGAAGATTTCGTCGGCACACTGCGCGGCCCGCTGGTCATAGAGGGCGGCATTTTCCGGGTCCACCCGGTGCATGACCGAGGTGATGTTGAGATAAATCATGGGGTTGGCCAGGGCACGGCCGGTCCGGGTGTCAGGGATGGTCTTGGGGCCCATGCCGGTGGGGTCGGCCATCAGGCCGTTATTCAGATTCCAGATAAGCTCATAGGCCCGCTTGGCCCGCTCCAGATGCTCTTTCTTACCGGTAACCCCATAATACTCAGCGTTGGCGATGGCGTAAAAGCCCTCCGAGAAGCAGTAGCGGCGCTGGCGCAGGGGCTTGCCATCCTCGGTGACCGTAAAATACATCCGGTCCCCGGCCTGGCGGTTGATACAGTGTTTCTCCATAAAGTTCAGGCAGCTTTCGGCGGCGGCCAGCCATTCGGCCTTGGGGCCGTACACACTGCACAAATAGGAGAAGGTCCAAGCGCATCGGCCCTGCATCCACACGCTCTTATCGGTGGAATAGACCTCCCCGGTGCGGTCCAGGCAGGTGTACACCCCGCCGTGCTCTTTGTCCATGCCGTGCTCCAGCCAGAAGCTCACGCAGGCCTTCAATTCCCCTTGAATCCAGTCCTGATAGGACTTTAAACGCTGTTTATCCATGGCTTTCTCATCCTTTCCCATCCTTGTTGTCTGTTCTCATGATATTTCCTTTTGTAAAAAACGTCAAGAGAAAAAGAAAATTTTTTTCAAACTCTTGACAGAATGAAAAAATCTGGTAGCCTTATACTCAAGAAAAGCGCAACAAATCGTATTGACACAGTGGAAAAATCTGATAGCCTATAAGGGAAGAAATTGTTCCGCAATCATAAAGGAGGCCTTTGCTATGAAACATCTCGGCATTGACGTTACCGTTCGCAACCTGCCCCCCCTGGACCCGGGCTATATGCCCCTGGGTGTGTTTTACCGCAATTTCCTGAAAACGGCCAAGGAGCCCTTCGATGTGGCGGTGGAGCGGTCGGGCGGCCAGGTGGCCGTCTATAAAACCTTTGTCCACGGGACCGAGGACATGAGGGCGGCCGATGTGTACTACATCGACCGTATCATCAAGACCCTGCTTTGGATGAAGGGTGGGTTCCGGGTCTATCTGGCCGGGAACAAGGCGGTCTATGAGGCCATGACCCAGCATTATTCGGCCGACGGCCAGCAGGCCTTTGACTTTGATTATATGGCCAATGTCTTTGAGCATCCCTTTGAGGTGCTTCATGTGGACAAGGTGCCCGAGGAGAAGAGCGTTTCCAAGGCCATCGGCCGCCACCTGGATGGCTGCCGCATTGGCTTTGATGCGGGCGGAAGCGACCGCAAGGTGTCCGCCGTCATTGACGGTGAGAGCGTGTACAGCGAAGAGGTGGTGTGGTTCCCCAAGACCAACTCGGATCCCGACTACCACTATGAGGGCATTGTGGCCGCCATGAAGTCGGCCGCCGAGCATATGCCCCGGGTGGATGCGGTGGGTATCTCCTCGGCCGGCGTGTATATTGACAACCGCACCATGAATGCTTCCCTCTTCCTGAAGGTGCCCAAGGATTTGTTTGACGCCAAGGTGAAGGATATTTACATCCGGGCTGTGAAGGATACCTTTGGGGATGTGCCCTACGCCGTGGTCAACGACGGCGATGTGTCCGCCCTGGCCGGTGCCATGAGCCTGAACGACAACAACGTGCTGGGCATTGCCATGGGCACCAGCGAGGCCGTGGGCTATGTGGACCCCGAGGGGAATATCACTGGCTGGCTCAACGAGCTTGCTTTCGTCCCCGTGGATGCCTC